>NZ_JBNCAQ010000014.1:0-101400 GCF_049808595.1 Streptomyces aurantiaciflavus
AGTGAGCGTTTGGTTCGCTTGTCGGATAGTTCATGGCGAATTTCAGGGGCCAGGCCGAGCGCCCAACCAAGCGATCCGTCGGGAAAGTCGCTTCTGCGGCAATCAGCAAAGCCGCAATGCGCCGGTTTCCTTACGAGAGCTCCTGTCTGGTTTAGAAAGCTACCGGTTCACGCGGGATTGAAAACGCACGCCCCGATGCACCCGACACCCCCGCACACGCCCTGCTCAGACCAGCTGCCACCGCATACGCAAGCATCATGCAGCCCCCACGGCCCTACCCCAGCGACCTGTCCGACGCCCGGTGGGAACTCATCCGGCCCACCCTCGAAGCCTGGCGTCAGGCCCGCAACGGCATCCGCAAACCCACCCACGACCTGCGCGCCCTGATGAACGCCATCCTCTACGTCGACCGCACCGGCATCCCCTGGCGCTACCTGCCCCACGACTTCCCGCCCCACCAGACCGTCTACGGCTACTTCGCCCACTGGGAAGCCGACGGTATCTTCGACCAGCTCACCGGCCTCTTACGCGGCAAAGTCCGCCAGGCCGAAGGCCGCTCAAGCGAACCCAGCGCCTGCCTGATCGACAGCCAGAGCATCAAAACCTCCGCCACCGTCCACCTGACCAGCCAAGGCGTCGACCCGGCCAAGAAAATCATCGGACGCAAACGGCACATCGTCACCGACACACTCGGCCTCCTCCTGGCCGTCGCCGTCACCGCCGCCAGCGTCCACGACTCCGCCGCCGGCACCCAGCTCCTCACCGACATCGCCGCACGCCACCCCACCATCACCAAAGCCTGGGCCGACAACGGCTACAAGACGAAAGCCGTCGAACACGCAGCCCACCTCGGCATCGACCTCGAAATCGTCCAACGCGACCCCACCGCCCGCGGCTTCCACGTCCAGCCCCGCCGCTGGGTCATCGAACGCACCCTCGGCTGGCTCATGCACCACCGCCGCCTCGCCCGCGACTACGAAACCCACCCCCACCGATCAGCCGCCATGATCCAACTGGCCGCCATCAACCTCATGACCCGCCGCCTCACCCACGAAGCCACCCCCAACTGGCGCGACACCTAAGCCAAATGAAACAGACAACCGAGAACCAAACGCTCACTTAACAGCCCGCGCCTCCTGCCCAGTTGGTCCTCTGCGCCGCAGGCCGCCGTGGCCCGGCGCGTGTGTTGACAGCCCGATTGCGACCATGCCAGCATCGTCACCGGTTAAACCGGTGACGATGAGTTCACGCGGTGGCCGGCCCTTTTCACTCCGGCATCCAACGCAACACGTGCCGACACGACACGGCACACATCTGCTTCTCGAACGGCACACACCTACTTCTTTGGGGAAACACCATGAGACGACTTCTGGCTGTCCTCGCGACCGGCTTACCGCTGATGACGGCGGCGGTGTACCTGCCGACCGCGTCCGCGCAGCCGCAGCCCGACCCCGCCACCGCCACCGCATCCGTCTCATCCCCGCTCACCTGCTCCCCGCGGTCCGTGAAGGCCCCGGCCGGCACGACGGTGGAGAACGTGACGGCGGTACGGCACGCGGCGGGCACCGTGGACGTGCCCGAGGTCTGGCCGCTGCCCGCGGACCACGTCGACGACGTACCGGCGTTCTGCGACATGACGGTCACGCTGACCCACCCGGGAGCGGGCGACCACGCCAAGGTGCGGGTGTGGCTGCCCCTGCGGGGCTGGAACGGCCGCCTGCAGACGATCGGCGGCAGCGCCTACGCCGCCGGCGACTACGGCAAGGGTCTGGCCAACGCGGTCAAGAACGGCTACGCCGCCGCGACCACCGACGCCGGCGTCAGCACCTACGTCGACACCAGCTGGGCCCTGAACAGCGACGGCCAGGTCAACGCGGAGCTGCTGGAGAACTTCGCCGACCGCTCCGAGCACGAGGCGGCGGTGATCGCCAAGGAGGTCATCGGCCGCTTCTACGGCAGGCCCGCCTCCTACGCGTACTTCAACGGCTGCTCCACCGGCGGACGCCAGGGCTACATGGAGGCCCAGCGCCACCCCGACGACTACGACGGCATCCTGGCCAACGCGCCCGCCGTCCAGTGGGACGAGTTCGAGGTCGCCACCCTGTGGCCGCAGGTGGTCATGAACCAGGAGAAGACCTACCCGACCCCGTGCGAGCTGGACGCCTTCACGAACGCCGCCGTCAAGGCCTGCGACCCGCTGGACGGCGCCGAGGACGGCCTGGTCGACGCGCCCGAGCGGTGCGGCTTCGACCCGCGCAGCCTGATCGGCGCCAAGGTGCCGTGCGAGGGCCGGGAGTTGACCGTCACGGCGGCCGACGCGGCCGTGGTGCGCAAGATCTGGGACGGCCCGCGCACCACGTCGGGCAAGAAGCTGTGGTCCGGCGTCCCGGTCGGCGCCGCCCTGTCGGGGCTGGCGGGAACCACCCCGCCCGACGCCGACGGCAACGTCAAGGGCGCGCCGTTCCCCGTGCCCGCCGCCTGGATCGCCACGTGGCTCCAGAAGCAGCCGTCCTTCGACGTCTCCACCATCACCTACAGCCGGTTCACGCAGCTGTTCAAGCAGTCCGAGGCCGAGTACGACCGTGTCATCGGCACCGACGACCCCGACCTGTCCGCCTTCCGTGACGCCGGCGGCAAGCTCCTGACCTGGCACGGCCAGGCCGACGAGTACATTCCCACCCAGGGCAGCGTGGAGTACCGCAGGCAGGTCGAGCGGAAGATGGGCGGCGTCAAGAAGGTCGACGACTTCTACCGCCTCTTCCTCGCCCCGGGCACGCCGCACTGCGGCCTCAACAACGGCAGCGGCGCCACCGTCGACGACCTCGGCGCCCTCAGGACCTGGGTCGAACACGGCAAGGCTCCCCAGACCCTGCCCGCCACCCTCCGCAACGCCTCCGGCGACCAGATCACCCGCAACCTGTGCAGCTACCCGCAGGTGTCCCGCTACGACGGCCACGGCGACCCGGCTGCCGCCTCCAGCTTCCGCTGCGTGTCCCCGACCCACCACTGACGGAACCCCCGGGAGCCTCCGCCCCGTCCCGGCCTGCGCCCCTCCGGCGCGGGCCGGGACGTTTTCTGTGCAGTGGCGGTTGGGCCGCGTTCAGCCTCCCACCGGCACTGCCTCCCCGCAGACCGTCCTCCCGGTGCGACACGGTGCGCGGTGTCTCGTGGACGTCAGCCCGCCGTGTCGCCCAGCAGGACTTCGAGTTCGGCGGCGGCGTCGGCTCCGCCGTCCTCGAAGAGGACCTTGTTCAGCAGCCCGGGCAGACTCGGGGCCGGCAGGTCCAGGAACGGCCCCAGCCGCCGCGCCAGTTGGGCGGCGTCCCCGCCCAGCCCGTGCCGGGTCAGGACGGCGACCGTGCGTCCCCACAGCCCGGGCTCGTCCATCAGGTCGCGCACGGTGACCGTCTCCGACGGTGTCCCGGCGAGGCAGGGGTCCTCGGTGGTCCAGGTGTGCGTGCCGTGGGCCACGGTCACCGGGGGCAGTCCGGAACCGGGCAGGTGGACGGCGGCTCGTGTTGCCACAGGCACGACCACCTTCAGGTGGAAGCGGCCCTCCTCGCGCCGCCAGCTCACCGAGGCCTCGCCGTACGGAGTCAGGTGCACGGCCGTGGCGTGGGTGAGCGACCGGTCCGGCACCGGGCGCACGGTGATCTCACGGTAGCCGGGGGACGCAGGGGCCAGTCCCGCCACCGTGCGGTGCATCCAGTCGGCGACGGCTCCGAGCGCGTAGTGGTTGAAGGAGGTCATCTGGCCGGGGTTGACCGTGCCGTCGGGCAGCATGCTGTCCCAGCGTTCCCAGACGGTGGTGGCGCCCATCGTCACGGGATACAGCCAGGAAGGGCAGCCTCTCTCCAGAAGCAGCCGGTGGGCGAGATCCGGGCGGCCGGCGGAGGTGAGGGCGTCGGTCATCAGCGGGGTCCCGACGAAGCCCGTCGCGATGCGGAAGCCGCTCGTGCGGACCAGGTCGGCGAGCCTGAGTCCGGCGGCCTCGCGCTGCCGCGGGCCGGGCAGCAGCTCCCACTGCAGGGCCATGGCGTACGCGGTCGGCGAGTCGCCCAGGATCCGGCCCGCCGGGGTGACGTACGCGCGGGCGAACGCCTCCCGAGTCCGGGCGGCGAGCGCACGGTACTCTGCGGCCTCCTCGGAGCGGCCCAGTACCTCCGCGGTGCGGGCGACGACGTCGGCGCAGCGGGCCAGGCACGCGGTGGCGACGACGTCCGCGGGCGTGCGGGCGGCGAACGGGTCGTCCGGCGGCGCGGCCGGGTCCAGCCAGTCGCCGAACTGGAAGCCGCCCCTCCACAAGCCGTCGGTGGTCAGCGAGGCGATCTTGTCGACCCAGGCGCGGGCGCTCGCGAACTGGCGCTCGAGGACGCCGAGGTCGCCGTAGCGCTCGTACAGCACCCAGGGCACCACCGGCGCCGCGTCACCCCAGGCCGCCGCGGTCGGCGTCTCGGTGTCCAGGACGTCGGGGATCACCCAGGGCACCGCGCCGTCGGCGTGCTGGTCGGCGGCGAGGTCGGCGAGCCAGGATGACAGGAAGCCGGCCGTGTCGAAGAGGAAGGAGGCGGTGGGGGAGAAGACCTGGATGTCGCCGGTCCAGCCGAGCCGCTCGTCGCGCTGCGGGCAGTCCGTGGGTACGTCCAGGAAGTTGCCCCGTGTGCCCCGGACGACGTTCTCGTGGAACTGCTCCAGATCCGGGTCCGAGCAGGAGAACCAGCCCGTGCGGCGCAGGTCGCTGCCCACCACCACGGCGTGCAGGTCCTCGGCCGCCAAGTCGGTTACGCCGGTGACCTCCGCGTACCGGAAACCGTGGAAGGTGAGCGAGGGCTCGAGAACGGCCTCGGCCGCGTCCGCCAAGAGGTAGGTGTCGGTGGCGTCGGCCGTGCGCAGCGGCCTGGTGCACAGTTCCTCGTGCTCCAGGACCTCGGCGTGCCGGACGGTGACCTCCGCGCCGGCCGTGGTGTCGCGCAGGCGCAGGCGGACCCAGCCGACGACGTTCTGCCCGAAGTCGACGAGCGTACGGCCGGACGGCGACTGCCAGACCTTCTGGGCCGGCAGCTCCTCGGTGACGCGTACCGGCGGGCCCTCGGGGGCGACGAGCCGCGCCAGGTCCGCTTCCTCGTCGGGGAGCACGTCCACCGGGCCGTCGGCCGCGCCGGGCGTGAACCGCAGGTCGGTGCGCTGACCCTGGTAGAGGTCGTCCGCGAGGATCCCGGTGTCACGGGCTCGCCACTGCTCGTCGGTGCCGAAGACCTCCACTGATCCGTCGGCGTAGCGCACCTCGAGCTGGGCGAGCAGGGCCAGCCGGTCGCCGTACAGTGCGCGGGCGCCCCACCAGCCGAGGTGGCCTCGGTACCAGCCGTTGCCGAGCACGACCGAAAGGGTGTTCCCGCCCGTCCTCAGCAGCGCGGTGACGTCGTGGGTCTGGTAGCGGAGTCGATGGCGGTAGCTGGTCCAGCCGGGGGCGAGGACCTCGTCGCCGACCCGGACACCGTTCAGGGAGGCGGTGCAGACGCCGTGCGCGGTGGCGTAGAGGCGGGCCGAGACGGCGTCCGCACGCAGCGCGAACGTCCGAACGAGTTCGGGGGCGGGCGCGTCCAGGGCGCCGTGGTCGCGGGGGCTGATGAACCGGGCGGTCCAGTCGTCGTGGCGCAGCAGCCCCGTCTCGGCGGCGGCGGGCGCACTCCAGTCGCTCCACCGCCCTCCGGAGGCCACCCGGATCCGGACGGTCACCCGCCGACGTGAGGGGAGCGGCTCGAAGGGCCAGGGCACCAGCACCTGCTCGGACGACTCGACGCGTACGACGGTGGCGCCGTCCAGTTCCACCTCGTACGCCGTCTGCCGCCAGGCGGGGTCGTCGGTGCGGACCTGCCAGGACAGCCGGGGCTCGGGGGTGCCGATGCCGAGCGCGTCCTCCCGGTGCTCGAAGCGGACCGACACCACGGCGGCGTCGGGTTCCGGACGTTCCAGGCTCATACCCGCTCCTCGCTCCAGAGAAAGTGTGTAACGTTCTACATTTGAAACGACTCAACCCTGTGCTCAGGATGTCCTTCACGTCAAGAGGGCAGCGCGGGAAATCCGAGGCGCACGAGCGGGGGAGGGCCGCTCAGACGCGTCGCGGCGCGGTGCTGCCGCGTGTCACCAGATGCGGTGTCGACGCCATGACGACAGCGCGGTCACGACGGTTCTCGATCCGCTCCAGCAGCAGCCGGGCCGCGGTCTCGCCCATCATGGCGCCCGCCTGGTCGACGCTTGTCAGGCTCACCGGCGCGAGGGCGGCGACGGAGGTGTTGTTGTATCCGGCGAGGGAGAGGTCCGCGGGGATGCGCAGGCCGAGTTCGGCGGCGGCGCGGAAGACCCCGGTCGCGGCGACGTCGGCGCCGGCGAAGATCGCGGTGGGCGGGCGACGGGAGGTGAGCAGTTCCATGGCGCCGCGGTAGCCGCCCTCGTCGGAGTAGCCGGAGTTCACCACCCGGGCCAGGTCCGCCAGGCCGTGCCGGGCCATCGCCGCGCGGTAGGCGGCCCGGACGTGGTGCTCGGGCCGCTGCTCCCACTGGCTGCCGCGCACCGTCGGATGCGAGATGTGGGCGATGTCCCGGTGCCCGAGGCCGACCAGGTGGTCCACGACCAGGTCGACTCCGACCCCGTCCTGGTTGACGACGCAGTCGTACGCCGGCGAGGGGTCGTGGTGGCCGATCACCACCGTCGGCACCTCGGCCCCGATCCGTACCACCTCGCTGCGGGGAACGGCCGGGGCGATCAGGATCAGACCGTCCATCCGCCGGTCCACCATGGCGTGGATCAGCTTGGTCTGGTCCGCCATCTCGGAGGAGCCGCTGGAGCCGATGAACAGCGCGTACTCGGTGTCCCGCAACCGTGCGTCCACCCCCTCCAGGAGGTCGGCGTAGAAGGCGTTGCGGATGCTCGCGAGCAGGACGCCGATCGTGTAGGTGCGGCCCCTCATGCCCCGGGCCGCGGCGTGCGGACGGTAGCCCAGTTCGGCCATGGCCGTCTGTACCCGCTCACGCATCGCGGGGCTCACCCCGTAGGCGTTGCGCAGCACCTTCGACACCGCGGAGGTGGACACGCCGGCGCTGCGCGCGACGTCCGTGATGGTGACCCTCTTCGAGCCGCCTGCCGGTTCCATGGGGGTCCCCACCTCCGTTTGTCATGCGCCGCTCTGCCCCGCTCGGCGTTTCCGGAACGTTACTCGCAGATGGCTTGACGGCTCCGGCCGTTTCGCTTCAACCTTTGGGGCATCCCTTCGTGGAACGTTACACGAAAGCGGATCGCATCACCGGGTCTCTCGGCGCGGCCGTGCCACGGCCGGGCCGCCCAGAATCCCAGAGGCGGTCGCTCCTGACCAGAGGGTCCAGAGGTGATGAGTCAATCGTTACGCCCTTCCCTCGTCGGCCTCGTGCTGCGTTCGGCTCAGCGCTCCGAAGCCTGCCGAAGACATTGCCCACAGGTCTCACCACAGCGTATTGAATCGATTCACCTCCGCTCGTGAAGGAACGTCCATGAGGTCAACCACTCTCGCGAAGAGGAAGGCGGCCGTCGCCGCGGCCGCTGTTCTGCCGCTTCTGCTCAGCGCGTGCAGCGCCGGCTCCCTCGGCTCGTCCAGCGGGGACGGCAGCGCCACAACGATCAAGTTGCTCGTCGACAACGCGCCGGACAACCTCCAGGCCGCCAAGCAGCTGGTGAAAGACTTCGAGGCCGAGAACCCGAAGATCAGGGTCGGCGTGGAGACGCGGCCCGGCGGGGCCGACGGCGACAACCTCATCAAGACGCGGCTGCAGACGGGCAGCATGGCCGACCTCTTCACCTACAACACCGGCTCGCTGTTCCAGCAGATCGACCCGACGAAGAACCTCACGCCGCTCACCCAGGACCCGTACGTCAAGAACCTCAGCAAGTCGTTCCTGCCGCAGGTCACCGTCGGCGGCCAGACGTACGGCGTGCCCTTCGGCTCGGCTCTCGGCGGCGGCGTGCTCTACAACAAGAAGGTCTACGCCGAGCTCGGCCTGAAGGTGCCCACGACCTGGGCGCAGTTCATCGACAACAGCAAGAAGATCAAGGCCGCCGGCATCGCCCCGGTCATCCAGACCTACCAGGACACCTGGACCTCCCAGCTCCTCGTCCTGGGCGACTTCCACAACGTGGCCGCCGCGGAACCGGGATTCGCGGAGAACTACACCGCCAACAAGGCGAAGTTCGCCACCGACGGGAACGCGGTCAAGGGCTTCGAGCACCTGGAGCAGATCCACGACCTGAAGTTGCAGAACTCCGATTACGCGTCGGCCACCCTGGTCAAGGGCCTGCAGATGCTGGCCACCGGCAAGGGCGCCCAGTACCCGATGCTCTCCACCGTCATCGGCGCGATCAGGACGAGCAACCCGGACCAGCTGGGCGACATCGGCTTCTTCGCCCTGCCCGGTGACGACGCCTCCACCAACGGCCTGACGGCGTGGTTCCCCAACGCGTTCTACGTCCCGAAGAGCACCACCGGGGACAAGCTCACGGCGGTCAGGAAGTTCCTCGCGTTCGCGGCGAGCCCGGCCGGCTGCGTGTCGCAGGGCAAGGCGTCGACGCCGACCGGCCCGTACCTGGTCGAGGGCTGCACCCTGCCGTCGGACGCTCCGACGATCACCAAGGACGTCGCTGCGTACTTCACGAAGAACGCGCAGAGCCCGGCCCTGGAGTTCCTCTCGCCGGTCAAGGGGCCGAACCTCGAGCAGATCTGTGTCCAGGTCGGATCCGGCATCACGGGAGCGAAGTCCGGTGCGGCGCAGTACGACCGGGACATCAGGAAGCAGGCTCAGCAGCTCGGGCTGTCGGGCTGGTAGGACACGGAACGCAGTGCCTCCCCGGCTCCGGCAGGGGCGCGGGGAGGCTCCCGAGAGAGGTCGACCCATGACCACACTTGCACCGGCCACGCCGCCGACGGCCACGCCGGCGAAGGAAGCGAGCGGAACGCGTCGGGCCGCCAGGACGCGCAGCGCCTATCCCGCCTGGTTCTATCTGCCGGCGGCGGTGATCTACGGAACGCTGTTCCTCGTCCCGACCTTCGCGTCGTTCTACTTCAGCCTGACCAGGTGGACCATCTTCAAGTCGACCTTCATCGGGCTGGACAACTTCACCGAGTTCTTCCAGGAACCCGCCCTCGTCAAGGGCTTCGTCAACACCTTCCTCTACGCGGTCGTCACCTCGGGGCTCAAGGTGGTCCTCGGACTCCTCCTGGGGATCCTGCTGACCAGCCAGATCCGGGCCCGCGGCTATCTGCGTTCGGTGGTGTTCTTCCCGGTGCTGGTCAGCACCGTGGGCGTCGGCATCACCTTCACCGCCTTCATGGACCCCTCCTACGGCGTGATCAACAAGGCCCTCGCCGCCGTCGGTGTCGACGGTCCGGGATGGCTGACGGACCCGTCGCTCGCGCTGTTCTCGGTGGCCCTCGTCGATGTCTGGAAGGGCGTCGGCCTGGCCACCGTCATCTACATCGCCGGCATCGTCTCCATCCCGAACGACTACTACGAGGCGGCGAAGATCGACGGGGCGGGCCCCTGGCAGCTGTTCCGCAATGTCATCCTTCCGCTGAGCTGGCCGGCAACGTCGACCGTCATCGTCCTGTCGCTCATCGGCGGCCTGCGGTCCTTCGACCTCATCTGGGCCATGACGCGCGGCGGGCCGGGCTTCAGCTCCGACGTGGTCGCGTCCGTGATCTACAAGCAGTACCAGGCCGGCTTCTACGGTCTGTCCACCGCCGGAAACGTCGTCCTGTTCCTGGTCGTGACGGCGATCGTCGTCCCGCTGGCCCGCTTCCTCGCCCGCAAGGAGGTCGAGCGATGAGGAGCTCCACCCGTACCTGGCTCGGCGCTCTGTCGATCGCCGTCAGCCTTGTCGTCTTCGTCGTCCCGTTCGCGTTCATCGTGCTGACGGCCGTGAAGGACCCGCAGCAGGCCGCGCGGCTCGACTTCTCCTGGCCACGTCACTTCCAGCTCGTCGACAACTTCGTCCAGGTGGTTCAGGCCCGGGACTACATTCTGGTCATCGCCTTCATCAACAGCGTGATCCTGACCGTCGCCAGTGTCGCCGGGCTCGTCGTCCTCGGCGCGATGGTCGCCTTCGTGCTGCAACGGCGAGTCACCCGCTGGACGGGACTGATCAACTTCCTGGTCCTGTCCGGGCTGATCATCCCGCCGGCGGTGGTGCCGACGATCTGGGTCCTGCAGAAGGCCGGCCTGTTCGGCACCCTCCCCGGACTGATCCTCGTGGAGATCGCGTTCGGCCTGTCCTTCTCCATCCTGCTGTTCCGCGCCTTCATCGCCACCATCCCGCGCGAGCTCGACGAAGCCGCCGTCATCGACGGGGCGTCACCGCTGCGGCTGTTCTTCCAGGTCGTCTTCCCGATGCTGCGGTCCGTGATCGTGACGGTGATCGTGGTGCAGTCGGTGGCCGTCTTCAACGACTTCACCAACCCGCTCTACTTCCTGCCCGGCGAACAGAACGCCACGGTCCAGCTGACGCTGTTCAACTTCCAGAGCCAGTACAGCACCAGCTACAACCTGCTCTTCATGGACATCCTGCTCATCACCGTCCCGCCGCTGATCATGTTCCTGTTCTTCAACCGGCAGATCGTGGCGGGCATGACGGCCGGAGCGGTCAAGGGCTGACAGAACCGCCGGGGCCCCGCGCGCACAGCAGGCCTTCGCGCCCGCCGGGGCCCGCGTGCAGGTCTTCGCGCCCGCCGGGGCACTGCCGATCGCTCGACGCCGCGCGGGGGACGACTCGTGCCCCGCCCCATCCACAGCGACACGAAGGAGTCTCGCATGGACGTCCACACCACCCCGGGGCCGCGTCCCGGCACACGCGCAGGACACGGCCGCCCCGCACTCGCGGCGGTCCTGGTCGCCTTCCTGACCCTTCTCGGCCTGGTCACCGCCTCTCCCGCCCAGGCTCTCAGCGGTGACCTGCGCATGCACGACCCGAGCGTCATCAAGGTGGGCAGCTGCTACTACGGCTTCTCCACCGGGTTCGAGCACGACTCCCTCAACCCCAGCGGATCCATCACCCTCCGCAAGACGTGCGGCGGCACCGCGGCATCCGGCTGGACGAAGGTGGGCAACGTCTGGGAGTCGACCCCGTCCTGGATCACCAGCAAGCTCGGCTCGACCCCGCCGAACATCTGGGCCCCCGACATCAAGTACTTCAACGGCACCTACCACCTGTACTACGCCGGTTCGCTGTGGGGCACGCGGTACGCGGTGATGGGTCTGGCCACCGCCACGAACATCGAGGGCCCCTGGACCGACCAGGGCATGGTCACGGACGTCAACTACCCGATCGACCCCAACGTCGACTGGGGCCCCGACGGCCGGCTCTACATCTCCTGGGGCTCCTGGACCGGCTCCGGCACCTACATGCACGTTCTGGACCAGTCCACCGGCAAGCTGTCCACCACCGACAACAACCTCTGGCACATCGCCGTCGGCATCGAGAACCCGACGATCATCCTCAACGGCGGCTACTACTACCTCTTCGGCTCCAAGGGCACCTGCTGCAGCGGGGTCAACAGCACCTACTACACCGTGGTCGGCCGGTCCACCGGCATCACCGGACCCTACCTCGACCAGAACGGCACCGACATGGCCTCCGGCGGCGGGACCACCGTCCTCACCGGCGCCTACCCCAAGGTGGCCGCCGGCGGCGCCGACGCCTACGACGACGGCACGTCCAAGTTCCTCGCCTACCACTACTACGACGGCGACAACTCCGGACAGGAGACCCTCGACATCCGGCAGGTGACGTTCGCGGGCGGCTGGCCGGTCATCGCCAGTCCCCTCGGCGCCGCGAACAACCACCTGCTGAACCGGAACAGCGCCAAGTGCGCGGACGTCTGGTCCCTCAGCACGGCGGACGGGGCAGCGGTCAACTCCGGCAACTGCAACTCCGGAGCCAACCAGCGGTGGGTGCCCACCGCCGTCGGCTCCAACTACCGGCTCGTCAACGTCAACAGCGGCAAATGCCTGCAGATCTCCGGCGCCTCCTCCGCCGACGGAGCGGTGGCCGTCCAGTCGACCTGCACCGGCGCCTCCCACCAGCTGTGGACGAGGACCGCGGTGATCGGCGGCTACGTCACCTTCACCAACGTCAACAGCGGCAAGTGCCTCGAAGTCGCCGGAGCGTCGACCGCCAACGGCGCGGCCCTGGACCAGTCGACCTGCACCTCCGGCGCCAACCAGCAGTGGATGGTCGTCTGACGCGCCAAGCCACACCCCCCGACCGGCGGGGCTCCGGGCGGGCCGGAGGAGCACCCGGGCCTGCCCGGCCGGCCGCCGTGACACCCGCGCGATCCCGACGTCCCCATCGCACCACCAGGCCAAGCCATCCCCCCCCAGCCGCCATTTGAAGAGATTCCTTCCGTCGCAGTGCCGGCTCACGCCGGGATCCGCCGCTGCGACAGTCCGTCCCTCAACAACAGGAGAGCCGCCATGCCCGACCTCACGCGTCGGTCCGCCCTGCGCTCGGCCATAGCAGTGGCCCTCGCCCCCACTCTGGGTTCCCTGGCCCTTCCCGGACTCGCACCCGCGGCGTCCGCCGCGGTCACGTGGACCGCGAGGTGGATCTGGGCGCCGACCAGCACCACCAGTCAGTGGGTGGCGTTCCGCAGATCGTTCACTCTGGGCTCCGCGCCGTCCAAGGCGGTGACGCAGATCGCGGCGGACTCCAAGTACTGGCTGTGGGTCAACGGCACGCTCGTCGTCTTCGACGGCCAGCTCAAGCGCGGTCCCAACCGCACGGACACCTACTACGACGAGATCGACCTCGCCCCCTACCTGACCAGCGGCACCAACACGGTGGCGCTGCTGGTCTGGTACTTCGGCAAGCAGGGCTTCTCCCACAACAGCAGCGGCAAGGGCGGCCTGCTGTTCCAGTCCGACATCCAGGCCGGCTCCACCACCACCCGACTCGTCAGCGACGCCGGCTGGAAGCACACCGTCCACCCGGGCTACGCGAACAACACCAGCGGCACGCAGGTCAACTTCCGGCTGCCCGAGTCCAACGTCTACTACGACGCCCGCAACGCCACCGCCATGGCCGGCTGGCAGTCCTCCGGCTTCGACGACAGCTCCTGGAGCGCGCCCACCGACTTCGGCGCCGCCGGTGCCGCCCCCTGGAACGGCCTGGTGCAGCGGCCGATCCCGCAGTTCCGGTACTCCGGCCTGAAGCCCTACGTCAACGCGGCCTCACTCCCGTCCACGGGCCAGGGCGCCACCGCCGTCTCCGCTGTCCTGCCGTCCAACCTCCAGATCACCCCGTACCTGAAGGTGGACGCCCCGGCCGGTGCGGTGATCGGCATCCAGACCGACCACTACGACGACGGCGCCAACCTGACCGGGATCGAGCCCGGTACCGGCTACAACATGCGCGCCACCTACGTCTGCGCCGCCGGGGTCCAGGAGTTCGAGGCGCCGGCCTGGATGAGCGGCACGGCGGTGAAGTACACGATTCCGGCGGGCGTGACGATCCTGGAGCTGAAGTACCGGGAGTCCGGCTACGACACCGACTTCGCCGGGTCGTTCAGCAGCAGCGACGCCTTCTTCGACACGCTGTGGGGCAAGGCCGCTCGCACCATGTACGTCAACATGCGGGACAACTACATGGACTGCCCCACCCGCGAGCGCGCCCAGTGGTGGGGGGACGTGGTCAACCAGCTCAAGGAGGGCTTCTACACCTTCGACGCCCGCTCCCACGCGCTCGGCGCGAAGGCCATCTCCCAGCTGGCGTCCTGGCAGAAGGCCGGCGGTGCGCTCTACTCGCCGGTCCCGACGACCATCTGGACCAGCGAACTGCCCACACAGATGCTCGCCTCGGTGTGGTCGTTCTGGACGTACTACCTCTACACCGGCAACGCCGACGCCGTCACCGCCGCCTACCCGGCGGTGAAGACGTACCTGAACCTGTGGAGCCTGGACGCCGACGGCCTGGTCACCCACCGCGCGGGGGACTGGGACTGGGAGGACTGGGGCTCCAACATCGACGCCCGCGTCCTCGACAACTGCTGGTACCACCTGGCCCTCGACACCGCCGCCAAGCTCGCCGACCTCAGCGGCAACACCGGCGACGTCGCCGGATGGAAGGCCAGGCGCGACAGCATCCAGGCCAACTTCGACCGCGTGCTGTGGAACTCGTCGAGGAACGAGTACCGCTCACCCGGCTACACCCGCGACACCGACGACCGGGCCAATGCCCTCGCCGTCGTGGCCGGTCTGGCCCCCGCCTCCCGCCACCGCGCGGTGACCGAGGTGCTGCGCACCCACCTCAACGCCAGCCCCTACATGGAGTTCTACGTCCTGGAGGCGCTCTACCTCATGGGCGCGGCCACCGTCGCCGAGGAGCGGATGCGCAACCGGTACGCCGCCCAGGTCGCCGACCCCGCCTGCTACACCCTGTGGGAGCTGTGGACCAAGGCCGACGGCACCGACAACCATGCCTGGAACGGCGGCCCGCTCTACGCCCTGTCCGCCTACGCCGCCGGTGTGCGCCCCACCAAGCCCGGCTGGGAGACGTACGACGTCATCCCGCAGACCGGCACGCTCACGAAGATCAGTACGGTGACGCCGACCGTCAGGGGCGACATCCGCCTGGGCGTCGACCGCGACGGTGACAGGGTCACCCTGACCCTCACCTCCCCGAGCGCAACGACCGCGCGGGTGGGTGTCCCGACGTACCGCGGCTCCTCACCGGTCATCAAGGCGGGCGGCACCACCGTCTACTGCCGCCTCGCCCGCGACTACGAAACCCACCCCCACCGATCAGCCGCCATGATCCAACTGGCCGCCATCAACCTCATGACCCGCCGCCTCACCCACGAAGCCACCCCCAACTGGCGCGACACCTAAGCCAAATGAAACAGACAACCGAGAACCAAACGCTCACTTAACAGCCCGCGCCTCCTGCCCAGTTGGTCCTCTGCGCCGCAGGCCGCCGTGGCCCGGCGCGTGTGTTGACAGCCCGATTGCGACCATGCCAGCATCGTCACCGGTTAAACCGGTGACGATGAGTTCACGCGGTGGCCGGCCCTTTTCACTCCGGCATCCAACGCAACACGTGCCGACACGACACGGCACACATCTGCTTCTCGAACGGCACACACCTACTTCTTTGGGGAAACACCATGAGACGACTTCTGGCTGTCCTCGCGACCGGCTTACCGCTGATGACGGCGGCGGTGTACCTGCCGACCGCGTCCGCGCAGCCGCAGCCCGACCCCGCCACCGCCACCGCATCCGTCTCATCCCCGCTCACCTGCTCCCCGCGGTCCGTGAAGGCCCCGGCCGGCACGACGGTGGAGAACGTGACGGCGGTACGGCACGCGGCGGGCACCGTGGACGTGCCCGAGGTCTGGCCGCTGCCCGCGGACCACGTCGACGACGTACCGGCGTTCTGCGACATGACGGTCACGCTGACCCACCCGGGAGCGGGCGACCACGCCAAGGTGCGGGTGTGGCTGCCCCTGCGGGGCTGGAACGGCCGCCTGCAGACGATCGGCGGCAGCGCCTACGCCGCCGGCGACTACGGCAAGGGTCTGGCCAACGCGGTCAAGAACGGCTACGCCGCCGCGACCACCGACGCCGGCGTCAGCACCTACGTCGACACCAGCTGGGCCCTGAACAGCGACGGCCAGGTCAACGCGGAGCTGCTGGAGAACTTCGCCGACCGCTCCGAGCACGAGGCGGCGGTGATCGCCAAGGAGGTCATCGGCCGCTTCTACGGCAGGCCCGCCTCCTACGCGTACTTCAACGGCTGCTCCACCGGCGGACGCCAGGGCTACATGGAGGCCCAGCGCCACCCCGACGACTACGACGGCATCCTGGCCAACGCGCCCGCCGTCCAGTGGGACGAGTTCGAGGTCGCCACCCTGTGGCCGCAGGTGGTCATGAACCAGGAGAAGACCTACCCGACCCCGTGCGAGCTGGACGCCTTCACGAACGCCGCCGTCAAGGCCTGCGACCCGCTGGACGGCGCCGAGGACGGCCTGGTCGACGCGCCCGAGCGGTGCGGCTTCGACCCGCGCAGCCTGATCGGCGCCAAGGTGCCGTGCGAGGGCCGGGAGTTGACCGTCACGGCGGCCGACGCGGCCGTGGTGCGCAAGATCTGGGACGGCCCGCGCACCACGTCGGGCAAGAAGCTGTGGTCCGGCGTCCCGGTCGGCGCCGCCCTGTCGGGGCTGGCGGGAACCACCCCGCCCGACGCCGACGGCAACGTCAAGGGCGCGCCGTTCCCCGTGCCCGCCGCCTGGATCGCCACGTGGCTCCAGAAGCAGCCGTCCTTCGACGTCTCCACCATCACCTACAGCCGGTTCACGCAGCTGTTCAAGCAGTCCGAGGCCGAGTACGACCGTGTCATCGGCACCGACGACCCCGACCTGTCCGCCTTCCGTGACGCCGGCGGCAAGCTCCTGACCTGGCACGGCCAGGCCGACGAGTACATTCCCACCCAGGGCAGCGTGGAGTACCGCAGGCAGGTCGAGCGGAAGATGGGCGGCGTCAAGAAGGTCGACGACTTCTACCGCCTCTTCCTCGCCCCGGGCACGCCGCACTGCGGCCTCAACAACGGCAGCGGCGCCACCGTCGACGACCTCGGCGCCCTCAGGACCTGGGTCGAACACGGCAAGGCTCCCCAGACCCTGCCCGCCACCCTCCGCAACGCCTCCGGCGACCAGATCACCCGCAACCTGTGCAGCTACCCGCAGGTGTCCCGCTACGACGGCCACGGCGACCCGGCTGCCGCCTCCAGCTTCCGCTGCGTGTCCCCGACCCACCACTGACGGAACCCCCGGGAGCCTCCGCCCCGTCCCGGCCTGCGCCCCTCCGGCGCGGGCCGGGACGTTTTCTGTGCAGTGGCGGTTGGGCCGCGTTCAGCCTCCCACCGGCACTGCCTCCCCGCAGACCGTCCTCCCGGTGCGACACGGTGCGCGGTGTCTCGTGGACGTCAGCCCGCCGTGTCGCCCAGCAGGACTTCGAGTTCGGCGGCGGCGTCGGCTCCGCCGTCCTCGAAGAGGACCTTGTTCAGCAGCCCGGGCAGACTCGGGGCCGGCAGGTCCAGGAACGGCCCCAGCCGCCGCGCCAGTTGGGCGGCGTCCCCGCCCAGCCCGTGCCGGGTCAGGACGGCGACCGTGCGTCCCCACAGCCCGGGCTCGTCCATCAGGTCGCGCACGGTGACCGTCTCCGACGGTGTCCCGGCGAGGCAGGGGTCCTCGGTGGTCCAGGTGTGCGTGCCGTGGGCCACGGTCACCGGGGGCAGTCCGGAACCGGGCAGGTGGACGGCGGCTCGTGTTGCCACAGGCACGACCACCTTCAGGTGGAAGCGGCCCTCCTCGCGCCGCCAGCTCACCGAGGCCTCGCCGTACGGAGTCAGGTGCACGGCCGTGGCGTGGGTGAGCGACCGGTCCGGCACCGGGCGCACGGTGATCTCACGGTAGCCGGGGGACGCAGGGGCCAGTCCCGCCACCGTGCGGTGCATCCAGTCGGCGACGGCTCCGAGCGCGTAGTGGTTGAAGGAGGTCATCTGGCCGGGGTTGACCGTGCCGTCGGGCAGCATGCTGTCCCAGCGTTCCCAGACGGTGGTGGCGCCCATCGTCACGGGATACAGCCAGGAAGGGCAGCCTCTCTCCAGAAGCAGCCGGTGGGCGAGATCCGGGCGGCCGGCGGAGGTGAGGGCGTCGGTCATCAGCGGGGTCCCGACGAAGCCCGTCGCGATGCGGAAGCCGCTCGTGCGGACCAGGTCGGCGAGCCTGAGTCCGGCGGCCTCGCGCTGCCGCGGGCCGGGCAGCAGCTCCCACTGCAGGGCCATGGCGTACGCGGTCGGCGAGTCGCCCAGGATCCGGCCCGCCGGGGTGACGTACGCGCGGGCGAACGCCTCCCGAGTCCGGGCGGCGAGCGCACGGTACTCTGCGGCCTCCTCGGAGCGGCCCAGTACCTCCGCGGTGCGGGCGACGACGTCGGCGCAGCGGGCCAGGCACGCGGTGGCGACGACGTCCGCGGGCGTGCGGGCGGCGAACGGGTCGTCCGGCGGCGCGGCCGGGTCCAGCCAGTCGCCGAACTGGAAGCCGCCCCTCCACAAGCCGTCGGTGGTCAGCGAGGCGATCTTGTCGACCCAGGCGCGGGCGCTCGCGAACTGGCGCTCGAGGACGCCGAGGTCGCCGTAGCGCTCGTACAGCACCCAGGGCACCACCGGCGCCGCGTCACCCCAGGCCGCCGCGGTCGGCGTCTCGGTGTCCAGGACGTCGGGGATCACCCAGGGCACCGCGCCGTCGGCGTGCTGGTCGGCGGCGAGGTCGGCGAGCCAGGATGACAGGAAGCCGGCCGTGTCGAAGAGGAAGGAGGCGGTGGGGGAGAAGACCTGGATGTCGCCGGTCCAGCCGAGCCGCTCGTCGCGCTGCGGGCAGTCCGTGGGTACGTCCAGGAAGTTGCCCCGTGTGCCCCGGACGACGTTCTCGTGGAACTGCTCCAGATCCGGGTCCGAGCAGGAGAACCAGCCCGTGCGGCGCAGGTCGCTGCCCACCACCACGGCGTGCAGGTCCTCGGCCGCCAAGTCGGTTACGCCGGTGACCTCCGCGTACCGGAAACCGTGGAAGGTGAGCGAGGGCTCGAGAACGGCCTCGGCCGCGTCCGCCAAGAGGTAGGTGTCGGTGGCGTCGGCCGTGCGCAGCGGCCTGGTGCACAGTTCCTCGTGCTCCAGGACCTCGGCGTGCCGGACGGTGACCTCCGCGCCGGCCGTGGTGTCGCGCAGGCGCAGGCGGACCCAGCCGACGACGTTCTGCCCGAAGTCGACGAGCGTACGGCCGGACGGCGACTGCCAGACCTTCTGGGCCGGCAGCTCCTCGGTGACGCGTACCGGCGGGCCCTCGGGGGCGACGAGCCGCGCCAGGTCCGCTTCCTCGTCGGGGAGCACGTCCACCGGGCCGTCGGCCGCGCCGGGCGTGAACCGCAGGTCGGTGCGCTGACCCTGGTAGAGGTCGTCCGCGAGGATCCCGGTGTCACGGGCTCGCCACTGCTCGTCGGTGCCGAAGACCTCCACTGATCCGTCGGCGTAGCGCACCTCGAGCTGGGCGAGCAGGGCCAGCCGGTCGCCGTACAGTGCGCGGGCGCCCCACCAGCCGAGGTGGCCTCGGTACCAGCCGTTGCCGAGCACGACCGAAAGGGTGTTCCCGCCCGTCCTCAGCAGCGCGGTGACGTCGTGGGTCTGGTAGCGGAGTCGATGGCGGTAGCTGGTCCAGCCGGGGGCGAGGACCTCGTCGCCGACCCGGACACCGTTCAGGGAGGCGGTGCAGACGCCGTGCGCGGTGGCGTAGAGGCGGGCCGAGACGGCGTCCGCACGCAGCGCGAACGTCCGAACGAGTTCGGGGGCGGGCGCGTCCAGGGCGCCGTGGTCGCGGGGGCTGATGAACCGGGCGGTCCAGTCGTCGTGGCGCAGCAGCCCCGTCTCGGCGGCGGCGGGCGCACTCCAGTCGCTCCACCGCCCTCCGGAGGCCACCCGGATCCGGACGGTCACCCGCCGACGTGAGGGGAGCGGCTCGAAGGGCCAGGGCACCAGCACCTGCTCGGACGACTCGACGCGTACGACGGTGGCGCCGTCCAGTTCCACCTCGTACGCCGTCTGCCGCCAGGCGGGGTCGTCGGTGCGGACCTGCCAGGACAGCCGGGGCTCGGGGGTGCCGATGCCGAGCGCGTCCTCCCGGTGCTCGAAGCGGACCGACACCACGGCGGCGTCGGGTTCCGGACGTTCCAGGCTCATACCCGCTCCTCGCTCCAGAGAAAGTGTGTAACGTTCTACATTTGAAACGACTCAACCCTGTGCTCAGGATGTCCTTCACGTCAAGAGGGCAGCGCGGGAAATCCGAGGCGCACGAGCGGGGGAGGGCCGCTCAGACGCGTCGCGGCGCGGTGCTGCCGCGTGTCACCAGATGCGGTGTCGACGCCATGACGACAGCGCGGTCACGACGGTTCTCGATCCGCTCCAGCAGCAGCCGGGCCGCGGTCTCGCCCATCATGGCGCCCGCCTGGTCGACGCTTGTCAGGCTCACCGGCGCGAGGGCGGCGACGGAGGTGTTGTTGTATCCGGCGAGGGAGAGGTCCGCGGGGATGCGCAGGCCGAGTTCGGCGGCGGCGCGGAAGACCCCGGTCGCGGCGACGTCGGCGCCGGCGAAGATCGCGGTGGGCGGGCGACGGGAGGTGAGCAGTTCCATGGCGCCGCGGTAGCCGCCCTCGTCGGAGTAGCCGGAGTTCACCACCCGGGCCAGGTCCGCCAGGCCGTGCCGGGCCATCGCCGCGCGGTAGGCGGCCCGGACGTGGTGCTCGGGCCGCTGCTCCCACTGGCTGCCGCGCACCGTCGGATGCGAGATGTGGGCGATGTCCCGGTGCCCGAGGCCGACCAGGTGGTCCACGACCAGGTCGACTCCGACCCCGTCCTGGTTGACGACGCAGTCGTACGCCGGCGAGGGGTCGTGGTGGCCGATCACCACCGTCGGCACCTCGGCCCCGATCCGTACCACCTCGCTGCGGGGAACGGCCGGGGCGATCAGGATCAGACCGTCCATCCGCCGGTCCACCATGGCGTGGATCAGCTTGGTCTGGTCCGCCATCTCGGAGGAGCCGCTGGAGCCGATGAACAGCGCGTACTCGGTGTCCCGCAACCGTGCGTCCACCCCCTCCAGGAGGTCGGCGTAGAAGGCGTTGCGGATGCTCGCGAGCAGGACGCCGATCGTGTAGGTGCGGCCCCTCATGCCCCGGGCCGCGGCGTGCGGACGGTAGCCCAGTTCGGCCATGGCCGTCTGTACCCGCTCACGCATCGCGGGGCTCACCCCGTAGGCGTTGCGCAGCACCTTCGACACCGCGGAGGTGGACACGCCGGCGCTGCGCGCGACGTCCGTGATGGTGACCCTCTTCGAGCCGCCTGCCGGTTCCATGGGGGTCCCCACCTCCGTTTGTCATGCGCCGCTCTGCCCCGCTCGGCGTTTCCGGAACGTTACTCGCAGATGGCTTGACGGCTCCGGCCGTTTCGCTTCAACCTTTGGGGCATCCCTTCGTGGAACGTTACACGAAAGCGGATCGCATCACCGGGTCTCTCGGCGCGGCCGTGCCACGGCCGGGCCGCCCAGAATCCCAGAGGCGGTCGCTCCTGACCAGAGGGTCCAGAGGTGATGAGTCAATCGTTACGCCCTTCCCTCGTCGGCCTCGTGCTGCGTTCGGCTCAGCGCTCCGAAGCCTGCCGAAGACATTGCCCACAGGTCTCACCACAGCGTATTGAATCGATTCACCTCCGCTCGTGAAGGAACGTCCATGAGGTCAACCACTCTCGCGAAGAGGAAGGCGGCCGTCGCCGCGGCCGCTGTTCTGCCGCTTCTGCTCAGCGCGTGCAGCGCCGGCTCCCTCGGCTCGTCCAGCGGGGACGGCAGCGCCACAACGATCAAGTTGCTCGTCGACAACGCGCCGGACAACCTCCAGGCCGCCAAGCAGCTGGTGAAAGACTTCGAGGCCGAGAACCCGAAGATCAGGGTCGGCGTGGAGACGCGGCCCGGCGGGGCCGACGGCGACAACCTCATCAAGACGCGGCTGCAGACGGGCAGCATGGCCGACCTCTTCACCTACAACACCGGCTCGCTGTTCCAGCAGATCGACCCGACGAAGAACCTCACGCCGCTCACCCAGGACCCGTACGTCAAGAACCTCAGCAAGTCGTTCCTGCCGCAGGTCACCGTCGGCGGCCAGACGTACGGCGTGCCCTTCGGCTCGGCTCTCGGCGGCGGCGTGCTCTACAACAAGAAGGTCTACGCCGAGCTCGGCCTGAAGGTGCCCACGACCTGGGCGCAGTTCATCGACAACAGCAAGAAGATCAAGGCCGCCGGCATCGCCCCGGTCATCCAGACCTACCAGGACACCTGGACCTCCCAGCTCCTCGTCCTGGGCGACTTCCACAACGTGGCCGCCGCGGAACCGGGATTCGCGGAGAACTACACCGCCAACAAGGCGAAGTTCGCCACCGACGGGAACGCGGTCAAGGGCTTCGAGCACCTGGAGCAGATCCACGACCTGAAGTTGCAGAACTCCGATTACGCGTCGGCCACCCTGGTCAAGGGCCTGCAGATGCTGGCCACCGGCAAGGGCGCCCAGTACCCGATGCTCTCCACCGTCATCGGCGCGATCAGGACGAGCAACCCGGACCAGCTGGGCGACATCGGCTTCTTCGCCCTGCCCGGTGACGACGCCTCCACCAACGGCCTGACGGCGTGGTTCCCCAACGCGTTCTACGTCCCGAAGAGCACCACCGGGGACAAGCTCACGGCGGTCAGGAAGTTCCTCGCGTTCGCGGCGAGCCCGGCCGGCTGCGTGTCGCAGGGCAAGGCGTCGACGCCGACCGGCCCGTACCTGGTCGAGGGCTGCACCCTGCCGTCGGACGCTCCGACGATCACCAAGGACGTCGCTGCGTACTTCACGAAGAACGCGCAGAGCCCGGCCCTGGAGTTCCTCTCGCCGGTCAAGGGGCCGAACCTCGAGCAGATCTGTGTCCAGGTCGGATCCGGCATCACGGGAGCGAAGTCCGGTGCGGCGCAGTACGACCGGGACATCAGGAAGCAGGCTCAGCAGCTCGGGCTGTCGGGCTGGTAGGACACGGAACGCAGTGCCTCCCCGGCTCCGGCAGGGGCGCGGGGAGGCTCCCGAGAGAGGTCGACCCATGACCACACTTGCACCGGCCACGCCGCCGACGGCCACGCCGGCGAAGGAAGCGAGCGGAACGCGTCGGGCCGCCAGGACGCGCAGCGCCTATCCCGCCTGGTTCTATCTGCCGGCGGCGGTGATCTACGGAACGCTGTTCCTCGTCCCGACCTTCGCGTCGTTCTACTTCAGCCTGACCAGGTGGACCATCTTCAAGTCGACCTTCATCGGGCTGGACAACTTCACCGAGTTCTTCCAGGAACCCGCCCTCGTCAAGGGCTTCGTCAACACCTTCCTCTACGCGGTCGTCACCTCGGGGCTCAAGGTGGTCCTCGGACTCCTCCTGGGGATCCTGCTGACCAGCCAGATCCGGGCCCGCGGCTATCTGCGTTCGGTGGTGTTCTTCCCGGTGCTGGTCAGCACCGTGGGCGTCGGCATCACCTTCACCGCCTTCATGGACCCCTCCTACGGCGTGATCAACAAGGCCCTCGCCGCCGTCGGTGTCGACGGTCCGGGATGGCTGACGGACCCGTCGCTCGCGCTGTTCTCGGTGGCCCTCGTCGATGTCTGGAAGGGCGTCGGCCTGGCCACCGTCATCTACATCGCCGGCATCGTCTCCATCCCGAACGACTACTACGAGGCGGCGAAGATCGACGGGGCGGGCCCCTGGCAGCTGTTCCGCAATGTCATCCTTCCGCTGAGCTGGCCGGCAACGTCGACCGTCATCGTCCTGTCGCTCATCGGCGGCCTGCGGTCCTTCGACCTCATCTGGGCCATGACGCGCGGCGGGCCGGGCTTCAGCTCCGACGTGGTCGCGTCCGTGATCTACAAGCAGTACCAGGCCGGCTTCTACGGTCTGTCCACCGCCGGAAACGTCGTCCTGTTCCTGGTCGTGACGGCGATCGTCGTCCCGCTGGCCCGCTTCCTCGCCCGCAAGGAGGTCGAGCGATGAGGAGCTCCACCCGTACCTGGCTCGGCGCTCTGTCGATCGCCGTCAGCCTTGTCGTCTTCGTCGTCCCGTTCGCGTTCATCGTGCTGACGGCCGTGAAGGACCCGCAGCAGGCCGCGCGGCTCGACTTCTCCTGGCCACGTCACTTCCAGCTCGTCGACAACTTCGTCCAGGTGGTTCAGGCCCGGGACTACATTCTGGTCATCGCCTTCATCAACAGCGTGATCCTGACCGTCGCCAGTGTCGCCGGGCTCGTCGTCCTCGGCGCGATGGTCGCCTTCGTGCTGCAACGGCGAGTCACCCGCTGGACGGGACTGATCAACTTCCTGGTCCTGTCCGGGCTGATCATCCCGCCGGCGGTGGTGCCGACGATCTGGGTCCTGCAGAAGGCCGGCCTGTTCGGCACCCTCCCCGGACTGATCCTCGTGGAGATCGCGTTCGGCCTGTCCTTCTCCATCCTGCTGTTCCGCGCCTTCATCGCCACCATCCCGCGCGAGCTCGACGAAGCCGCCGTCATCGACGGGGCGTCACCGCTGCGGCTGTTCTTCCAGGTCGTCTTCCCGATGCTGCGGTCCGTGATCGTGACGGTGATCGTGGTGCAGTCGGTGGCCGTCTTCAACGACTTCACCAACCCGCTCTACTTCCTGCCCGGCGAACAGAACGCCACGGTCCAGCTGACGCTGTTCAACTTCCAGAGCCAGTACAGCACCAGCTACAACCTGCTCTTCATGGACATCCTGCTCATCACCGTCCCGCCGCTGATCATGTTCCTGTTCTTCAACCGGCAGATCGTGGCGGGCATGACGGCCGGAGCGGTCAAGGGCTGACAGAACCGCCGGGGCCCCGCGCGCACAGCAGGCCTTCGCGCCCGCCGGGGCCCGCGTGCAGGTCTTCGCGCCCGCCGGGGCACTGCCGATCGCTCGACGCCGCGCGGGGGACGACTCGTGCCCCGCCCCATCCACAGCGACACGAAGGAGTCTCGCATGGACGTCCACACCACCCCGGGGCCGCGTCCCGGCACACGCGCAGGACACGGCCGCCCCGCACTCGCGGCGGTCCTGGTCGCCTTCCTGACCCTTCTCGGCCTGGTCACCGCCTCTCCCGCCCAGGCTCTCAGCGGTGACCTGCGCATGCACGACCCGAGCGTCATCAAGGTGGGCAGCTGCTACTACGGCTTCTCCACCGGGTTCGAGCACGACTCCCTCAACCCCAGCGGATCCATCACCCTCCGCAAGACGTGCGGCGGCACCGCGGCATCCGGCTGGACGAAGGTGGGCAACGTCTGGGAGTCGACCCCGTCCTGGATCACCAGCAAGCTCGGCTCGACCCCGCCGAACATCTGGGCCCCCGACATCAAGTACTTCAACGGCACCTACCACCTGTACTACGCCGGTTCGCTGTGGGGCACGCGGTACGCGGTGATGGGTCTGGCCACCGCCACGAACATCGAGGGCCCCTGGACCGACCAGGGCATGGTCACGGACGTCAACTACCCGATCGACCCCAACGTCGACTGGGGCCCCGACGGCCGGCTCTACATCTCCTGGGGCTCCTGGACCGGCTCCGGCACCTACATGCACGTTCTGGACCAGTCCACCGGCAAGCTGTCCACCACCGACAACAACCTCTGGCACATCGCCGTCGGCATCGAGAACCCGACGATCATCCTCAACGGCGGCTACTACTACCTCTTCGGCTCCAAGGGCACCTGCTGCAGCGGGGTCAACAGCACCTACTACACCGTGGTCGGCCGGTCCACCGGCATCACCGGACCCTACCTCGACCAGAACGGCACCGACATGGCCTCCGGCGGCGGGACCACCGTCCTCACCGGCGCCTACCCCAAGGTGGCCGCCGGCGGCGCCGACGCCTACGACGACGGCACGTCCAAGTTCCTCGCCTACCACTACTACGACGGCGACAACTCCGGACAGGAGACCCTCGACATCCGGCAGGTGACGTTCGCGGGCGGCTGGCCGGTCATCGCCAGTCCCCTCGGCGCCGCGAACAACCACCTGCTGAACCGGAACAGCGCCAAGTGCGCGGACGTCTGGTCCCTCAGCACGGCGGACGGGGCAGCGGTCAACTCCGGCAACTGCAACTCCGGAGCCAACCAGCGGTGGGTGCCCACCGCCGTCGGCTCCAACTACCGGCTCGTCAACGTCAACAGCGGCAAATGCCTGCAGATCTCCGGCGCCTCCTCCGCCGACGGAGCGGTGGCCGTCCAGTCGACCTGCACCGGCGCCTCCCACCAGCTGTGGACGAGGACCGCGGTGATCGGCGGCTACGTCACCTTCACCAACGTCAACAGCGGCAAGTGCCTCGAAGTCGCCGGAGCGTCGACCGCCAACGGCGCGGCCCTGGACCAGTCGACCTGCACCTCCGGCGCCAACCAGCAGTGGATGGTCGTCTGACGCGCCAAGCCACACCCCCCGACCGGCGGGGCTCCGGGCGGGCCGGAGGAGCACCCGGGCCTGCCCGGCCGGCCGCCGTGACACCCGCGCGATCCCGACGTCCCCATCGCACCACCAGGCCAAGCCATCCCCCCCCAGCCGCCATTTGAAGAGATTCCTTCCGTCGCAGTGCCGGCTCACGCCGGGATCCGCCGCTGCGACAGTCCGTCCCTCAACAACAGGAGAGCCGCCATGCCCGACCTCACGCGTCGGTCCGCCCTGCGCTCGGCCATAGCAGTGGCCCTCGCCCCCACTCTGGGTTCCCTGGCCCTTCCCGGACTCGCACCCGCGGCGTCCGCCGCGGTCACGTGGACCGCGAGGTGGATCTGGGCGCCGACCAGCACCACCAGTCAGTGGGTGGCGTTCCGCAGATCGTTCACTCTGGGCTCCGCGCCGTCCAAGGCGGTGACGCAGATCGCGGCGGACTCCAAGTACTGGCTGTGGGTCAACGGCACGCTCGTCGTCTTCGACGGCCAGCTCAAGCGCGGTCCCAACCGCACGGACACCTACTACGACGAGATCGACCTCGCCCCCTACCTGACCAGCGGCACCAACACGGTGGCGCTGCTGGTCTGGTACTTCGGCAAGCAGGGCTTCTCCCACAACAGCAGCGGCAAGGGCGGCCTGCTGTTCCAGTCCGACATCCAGGCCGGCTCCACCACCACCCGACTCGTCAGCGACGCCGGCTGGAAGCACACCGTCCACCCGGGCTACGCGAACAACACCAGCGGCACGCAGGTCAACTTCCGGCTGCCCGAGTCCAACGTCTACTACGACGCCCGCAACGCCACCGCCATGGCCGGCTGGCAGTCCTCCGGCTTCGACGACAGCTCCTGGAGCGCGCCCACCGACTTCGGCGCCGCCGGTGCCGCCCCCTGGAACGGCCTGGTGCAGCGGCCGATCCCGCAGTTCCGGTACTCCGGCCTGAAGCCCTACGTCAACGCGGCCTCACTCCCGTCCACGGGCCAGGGCGCCACCGCCGTCTCCGCTGTCCTGCCGTCCAACCTCCAGATCACCCCGTACCTGAAGGTGGACGCCCCGGCCGGTGCGGTGATCGGCATCCAGACCGACCACTACGACGACGGCGCCAACCTGACCGGGATCGAGCCCGGTACCGGCTACAACATGCGCGCCACCTACGTCTGCGCCGCCGGGGTCCAGGAGTTCGAGGCGCCGGCCTGGATGAGCGGCACGGCGGTGAAGTACACGATTCCGGCGGGCGTGACGATCCTGGAGCTGAAGTACCGGGAGTCCGGCTACGACACCGACTTCGCCGGGTCGTTCAGCAGCAGCGACGCCTTCTTCGACACGCTGTGGGGCAAGGCCGCTCGCACCATGTACGTCAACATGCGGGACAACTACATGGACTGCCCCACCCGCGAGCGCGCCCAGTGGTGGGGGGACGTGGTCAACCAGCTCAAGGAGGGCTTCTACACCTTCGACGCCCGCTCCCACGCGCTCGGCGCGAAGGCCATCTCCCAGCTGGCGTCCTGGCAGAAGGCCGGCGGTGCGCTCTACTCGCCGGTCCCGACGACCATCTGGACCAGCGAACTGCCCACACAGATGCTCGCCTCGGTGTGGTCGTTCTGGACGTACTACCTCTACACCGGCAACGCCGACGCCGTCACCGCCGCCTACCCGGCGGTGAAGACGTACCTGAACCTGTGGAGCCTGGACGCCGACGGCCTGGTCACCCACCGCGCGGGGGACTGGGACTGGGAGGACTGGGGCTCCAACATCGACGCCCGCGTCCTCGACAACTGCTGGTACCACCTGGCCCTCGACACCGCCGCCAAGCTCGCCGACCTCAGCGGCAACACCGGCGACGTCGCCGGATGGAAGGCCAGGCGCGACAGCATCCAGGCCAACTTCGACCGCGTGCTGTGGAACTCGTCGAGGAACGAGTACCGCTCACCCGGCTACACCCGCGACACCGACGACCGGGCCAATGCCCTCGCCGTCGTGGCCGGTCTGGCCCCCGCCTCCCGCCACCGCGCGGTGACCGAGGTGCTGCGCACCCACCTCAACGCCAGCCCCTACATGGAGTTCTACGTCCTGGAGGCGCTCTACCTCATGGGCGCGGCCACCGTCGCCGAGGAGCGGATGCGCAACCGGTACGCCGCCCAGGTCGCCGACCCCGCCTGCTACACCCTGTGGGAGCTGTGGACCAAGGCCGACGGCACCGACAACCATGCCTGGAACGGCGGCCCGCTCTACGCCCTGTCCGCCTACGCCGCCGGTGTGCGCCCCACCAAGCCCGGCTGGGAGACGTACGACGTCATCCCGCAGACCGGCACGCTCACGAAGATCAGTACGGTGACGCCGACCGTCAGGGGCGACATCCGCCTGGGCGTCGACCGCGACGGTGACAGGGTCACCCTGACCCTCACCTCCCCGAGCGCAACGACCGCGCGGGTGGGTGTCCCGACGTACCGCGGCTCCTCACCGGTCATCAAGGCGGGCGGCACCACCGTCTACTCGGGCGGCGCCTCCACCGGCAGCGTCAGCGGTCTGACGTACGCGAGCAGGGACTCCTCGTACGTCTACTTCACCGTGCAGCCGGGCACCTGGACCCTCACCGCCACCGGCACGGGGCGTCTCGACAACCTCGCCCTGGGCCGGCCGGTCACCAGCAACAACAGCCTGGAGAACAGCAACTGGGGCAGGTCCCGGCTCACCGACGGTGTCCTGACCGGCGTGACCGGCGCCAAGGGCTACACCAGCAACGACTTCCCCTCCGCCGACGTCGGCGCCAACCCCGTCTGGGTGGAGATCGACCTCGGCGCCGACACCGACCTCGACACAGTACGGCTCTTCCCCCGCACCGACACCCCGGCGGCCGGGGGCGGCACGGCGGGCTTCCCCGTCGACTTCAGCATTCAGGTCCGGGCCGACGGGGCCGGCTCCTACACCACCGTCCGCACGGTCACCGGCGAGCCCAACCCGAGCGGGCTGGTGCAGACGTACGGCTTCAGGACCACCACCGCGCGCTACGTGCGCCTGCAGGCCACCAGACTCGGCACCCCGGCCTCCGACGAACCCGCCAAGTACCGCCTCCAGTTGGCCGAGCTCACCGTCCCCACCGCTGCGACCACCGTCACCGGCAACTACACCCTGGAGAACAGCGACTGGGGCAAGACGCGGGTACTGGACGGCACACTCACCAGCGTGACCGGCGCCAAGGGTTTCACCAGCATCGACTTCCCCTCCGCCGACGTCAGCGCCACGCCCGTGTGGATCGAGGTCGACCTCGGCGCCGACCGGGCGATCGCCTCCGTCACCCTCCACCCGCGCACCGATACGGGCGGAGCCGGCGGCGGCACGGCGGGCTTCCCCGTCGACTTCAGCCTCCAGGTCCGGGCCGACGGGGCCGCCTCCTACACCACCGTCCGCACCGTCACCGGCCAGACCAACCCGGCGGGAGCTGCCCAGACCTACCCCCTCGCCTCCGCCACGGGCCGCTACCTGCGCCTGAAGGCCACCCGACTCGGCACACCCGCCTCCGACGAGAGCAGCAAGTACCGCCTCCAACTCGCCGAGATCCGCGTCAAGTAGCACGGCAGAACCACAGTGGCCCGCCCCGCACCCACGCCGTGCCGGGGCGGGCCGGCCCGCGTGGCGTTTCAGGCCAGTGCGTTCACCGCTGCCACGAAGAGGCGCGGCAGACGCGCCGCCGTGGGCATGATGAGCGAGGCGAGCGCGGGTCGCTGCCGGGCCCTCACCAGAAGCTCCGTCAAGATCCGGTGGCGGCGGGTCACGCGGTTCCAGTCGGTCTCGTAGCGGTCCGGTGTGCCTCGGCGGATGTTGTCGACCAGCGCTTCGGCACCGGTGAGGGCGAGGGAGATCCCCTCGCCGGTCAGAGCGTCGATGTATCCGGCGGCGTCACCGACGAACAGCACCCGCCCATGGGAGCGGGTGCGGGCCCGCTGGCGCAGTGGACCCGCTCCGCGCACGGCGGTGGCGGCCGCTTCCCGGGGCAGACGCGCCGCCAGCTCGGGAAAGGCGGCCAGCTGGGTGTCGAAGGGGGCCCGCCGGGCCGTCAGCAGCGCGACGCCGACGAGCGCGGGGCCGAGTGGGGTGACGTACGCCTCCCCGTGCGGTCCCCAGTACACCTCGACGTAGGACGACCACGGAGGCACCGCGTAGTGACGGCGCAGCCCGTATCTGGGTTCCCCGCCGGCCTTCACCTCCAGGCCGAGCGAACGGCGCACCGGCGAGTGCAGGCCGTCCGCGGCGACCAGCCACCGGGCGCGCATGCCGGCACCCGGCACGGTCACCCCCGTGGCGTCCTGCCGTACCTCCCCGACCCGGAGGGGCAGTACGGGCACTCCCGCGTCGACGACGGCCCGGTGCAGGGCGCCGTGCAGTCCGGTGCGGCGCGCACCGAGGCCGGGGCCGCACCGGAACTCCGCCTGGGCCCGGCGGGGTCCCTGGACGTAGCGGATGCCGGTGATCGGCCGGCCGGGGACCGCCAGGCCGAGTGCGGTGAGGGCACGGACGGCACCGGGCATCAGGCCCTCGCCGCACGCCTTGTCGACGGGTGCCGGGCGGGGCTCCGCCACGACGACGTCGAGACCGGCGCGCACGGCGTGCAGAGCGGTCGCCAGGCCGGCGGGGCCACCTCCGGCGATCAGCAGGTCGGGTGCGCCGCTCATACGGGTACCGCCTGGGCGAGGGCCGCGTTCTCACAGCGGATTCGGACGGTGAGCAGCACCGCGTCGGCCGCGGTGAACACCGCCGCGGTCACCCACGCGGAGTGCACCAGCGGCAGGGCGGCGATCTCCACCACGACGGCCACGTAGTTGGGGTGGCGCAGGAACCGGTAGGGCCCAGTGCGCACCAGACGTGCCCCGGGGACGACGATGACCCGGGTGTTCCAGTACGGCCCGAGCGTGGTGATGCACCACCAGCGCAGCGCCTGGGCGAGTGCCACGAGGACGAGCATGGGCCATCCCAGGGCGGGCAGGAACGGCCGGTGGGCGAGCACGGGTTCGAGGAGACAGCACACGAGCAGGCCCGTGTGCAGCGCGACCATGACCGGGTAGTGACCGCGGCCGTGCTCCACACCGGCGCGGGCGAGGGTCCAGGACGCGTTGCGCCGGGCCACGAGCAGTTCGGCGACGCGTTCGGCGGCGACGGCCAGGAGGAGAAGTGCGTACCAGGACATGAGGTCGCTCACCAGCGCAACAGGACGAGTTCGGAGCAGAAGCCGGGACCCATCGCCAGAAGCAGGCCCCAGCTGCCGGGCAAGGGCCGAAGGGATTCCCGGGCGCTCTGCAGGATGTGCAGTACGGAAACGGAGGACATGTTCCCCACGGCCGCGAGTGAGCGCCACGCGGTGTCCAGGGCCTCTGCGGGCAGTCCGAGGGCGTCGGTGACCGCGGAGAGCACCTTGGGCCCACCCGGATGGCACATCCACGTGCCGATGTCCTCGGTGGTGAGGCCGTGGTCGGCCAGGAACGCGCGCAGGTGCGGGCCGAAGTGGTTCCGTACGACGCCGGGGATGCCGGCCCCGATCACGACGCGGAACCCGGTGGCGCCGATGTTCCATCCCAGCATTCCTTCCGTGTCCGGGAACAGGTGGCTGCGCGTGGCGACCACCACGGGCCCGGTGGCATCCGCCCCGGCGGTACCGCTGTTCCGGGCGACGACCGCCGCCGCACCGTCACCGAACAGGGCGCCGGCGACGAGGTTGGCCTGCGAGTCGTCACGCTGCTGGAGGGTCAGCGAGCAGAGTTCGACGGTGAGCAGCACGGCCGTTTCACCGGGGTGCCCGCGCAGGTAGTCGTGCAGCCGGGCCAGACCGGCCGCGCCTCCCACGCAGCCCAGGCCGAACACCGGAACCCTCTTGACGTCGGACCGCAGGCCCACGCGCCCGGCCAGCCGGGCGTCGAGCGACGGGGCGGCGATGCCGGTGATGGAGGTGCACATCAGCAGATCGACGTCGGCCGGTTCGAGTCCCGCGTCCTTCAGCGCGCCGGTGAGGGCTTCTTCGCCCAGATCGAGTCCGGCCGCGATCCAGGCGTCGTTGGCCTGCCCGAAGTCGCCCAGAGCGGCGTACCGTTCGATCGGCAGGGCGAGATGACGGGTGCTTACACCAGCGGACGCGTGCAGGCGGCGCAGCACCGTGCGGTCGGCTCCCGGAGCCAGGCACAGATCGCCGATCGGCTCGGTCAGATCGGCCTGGGTGTAGCGGTGCGGCGGCAGCGCGGTGTGGACCGCTGTGATCGTGGTGGTCCCCGTGGGGAGTGCGGACGCCCGGCACGGCGTGGTGGGCGGGGCGTGCGCGTCGTCGACGTTCACGGGGACACGCATGTCGATAGAGCCCTCCCTGTCTGTTTTGTCCATTTATCTTGCCTTTGTGTCTCTACACCCGGTCGACGTCCTCCCGTCCACGACACACCGTGTCCCGCTGCTGTTGCGCTCCTGCCACCTGGAGCCGGCGGTCGCCGTGACCCTGTTGGTGACCGCGCTGGCCGTCGCGGCGGGCCGCGGGGCGGCCGGTTCGGCGGCGGTCGCGGCGGCCGTGCTGACTGGCCAGCTCTCGGTGGGCTGGTGCAACGACGCGGTCGACGCCCGGCGCGACACGGCCTGCGGACGCCGGGACAAGCCGGTGGCCACCGGTGAACTCCCGCAGCGGACCGTGGCTGTCGCGGCCGGTACGGCTCTGGGATTGTGTGCGGCGCTGTCGCTGCTGAGCGGCGCCGCCGCGGGAGCGGCGCATCTGGCCATGGTGGCCACGGGCTGGACCTACAACCTCGTGTTCAAGCACACTGCGCTCTCCCCGCTGCCCTACGCCGTGGCCTTCGGCTCGCTGCCGGCGTTCGTCACCCTCGGCCTGCCGTCGCCGTCCTGGCCCGCCTGGTGGGCAGTGGCGGCAGGGGCGTTGCTCGGTGTGGGAGCGCACCTGGTCAACGTGCTTCCGGACATCGAGGACGATCTCGCGACCGGCGTGCGCGGGCTGCCGCAGCGGCTGGGCCGCGGAACCTGCCGGTGGCTGGCCCCGTTCGTCATGGTGGCGGCCGTTGCCGTGCTCATCACCGGGCCGCCCGGACCCGTGGGGGACTGGGGCTGGGTACTGGCGGCAGCGGCCGGCGGCGTCGCGGTCGCGGCCACGGCCGCGCCGGCGGACGTCCGGAGCCGGTGGCCGTTCCGCGCGGCGATCGTCGTGGCGTGCATGGCTGTGGCACAACTCCTCCTACGGGGCTCGGACATGGCCTGAGCCCGGCCCAGGCCCACGACGCCTTCCTGTCCGGCGCGGCGGATGTCGTGGTGGCGACCTCGGCATTCGGCATGGGAATCGACAAGGAGGACGTACGGTTCGTCCTCCACGCCTCGCTGCCGGGATCCCTGGACGCCTACTACCAGGAGATCGGCCGCTGCGGCAGGGACGGGCGCCCGGCCCTCGCCGTACTGCTCTACCGGCCCGAGGACACCGGCATGCAGACCTACTTCGCCGGCCGCACCCCACGCCGCGACGCCCTGTCCGACGTGGCCGACGCCGTCCACGACCACCGCGGTGACCCCGTCGGCCTGGACGAGCTGCGCCAGGACACGGGTCTGTCCAGGAACCGGGTCACCGCGGCGGTGAACCTGCTGGAGGAGGCCGACGCCGTGGTCACGGGGGAGGAAGGCGAGGTACGACCGGCCCCCGGCGTGTCTCCCGGGCGGGCGGCCGAGCGGGCCGAACAGACCGCGCAGGCGCATCGCCGGACCGACCGGACGCGGGTCGAGATGGCCCGGGCGTATGCCGAGACGACCGGCTGCAGACGGCACTTCCTGCTCGGTTACTTCGGCGAGGACCTGGAAGCGCCGTGCGGCAACTGTGACACCTGCGACGAGGACCGCCCCGAGAGCGGGCACGGCGACCGGCCCGCCCACCCCGCGGCGGCCTCCTATCCCCTCGGGACCGAGGTACGGCACGAGCGATGGGGCGAGGGCACCGTGCTGAGCGAGGACCAGGACCGCATCACGGTGCTGTTCGACCAGGCCGGTTACCGCACGCTGGCCCTGGAGGCCGTGGCCGGGCGCGTCGACCTGCTCACGGTGGTGCGCAGACCGGGCGAGGACGGGCCGGGCACGTGACGCGTGGCCGTTTCCGGTGTTCCGCCCCAGGGAACCCGGCGAAGACCCGATCCCGATGGGAGGGACGGACATGACCGGCCAGAAGGATCAGCGCGGGGACCGCTACGACCGGGCGCGCAGCCCCGACGAGCCCGGGGCGCACTCGGGCGCGGAGAGCCGGCCGCAGGAGCGATCCGTGCCGGGGACGGCGAGCGCCAAGGAGGGCTACCAGCCGGAGCAGGGCACGACGGCGGGCAAGCCCTTGGAGGGCGTCGAAACCGAGGAGCGCTCCCGGAAGGACCCGGACGCCGAGGACGGCGGGGAAGCCACCGGTCGCCAGGGCTGCGACCGCATGGTCCACCGGGCCGGTGGTACGCGGTCAAGAAGCGCCGCCGGCACAGGGGGCTGGTCGTGTGGCTGCCGTGGGCCGTCCGGTCAGGTGTCCTGGCAGGGGGCGTAGAGCGCAGCGGTTGCGGCGGCTTTGCGGGCCAGGGCCTCGCGGAGGTCTTCCGGGGTGAGGACTTCGGCGTCGGGACCGAAGGCGAGGAGCGTCTCCGCGGCCTGCAGCGAGCGGAAGCGCAGCTCGACTCTCGTCCAGCCCGGCTCACCCTCCGTCTCGGGCGGCGACTCGGCCGGGGCGGGAGTCGCGAGGTCTGCTTCGTGGATGCGGAGGAACTTGGCCAGGATCTCGTCGCGGACGCGGGTGGTGACGGCGAGCGGGGCGGGAATGTCGTCGATGCGGCGGCGCAGGGTCTGCCACACGTCGGTCAGCTCCAGGCCGTCGCGGCGCTGAGCGGGCTGGTCGAGGACGGTGGCGGACAGGGCGCGGTCGGTGCGGAAGAGGCGAGGTTCGCCGTCGTGGTCGGCGACGAGGTACCAGACACCGGCTTTGTTGACGAGGCCGTAGGGGTCGAGGGTGTAGGTGCGTACGCGGTTGTCGCGTCCGTGCCGGTAGCGCAGGCGAAGGCGCCGGTCGGTGAGGGCGGCCTGCTGGAAGGGGGCGAGGTCGGGGGCGGAATGGTCGGGGTCCGGGGTGCCGCGCCAGCGGACGGGGTCGATGAGGATCCGGCGGCTGGCCAGGTCGGCGTCGGGACGGTGCGGGGCGGGCAGGGCGGCCATGACCTTGCGCAGGGCGGAGCCGAGGGCCTGGCCCAGACCGAGGTCGGCATGGGCGGTACCGGACACCAGCACGAACAGGGCGCGCGACTCGTCGGCGGTGAGTCCGGTGACGTCGGTGCGGTAGCCGGGGAGCAGGGCGATGCCGCCCTGAGGGCCGCGGACGGCGTAGACGGGCACACCGGCCGCGGACAGGGCGTCCACGTCTCGCATGATCGTGCGGACCGAGACTTCCAGGCGGTCGGCCAGATCGGAGGCGGGCAGCTGTCCGTGGGTCTGCAGCAGCAGCATGATCGAGAGCAGGCGGTCGGATCTCATGGCTCCAAATTCCCTCACCTATATGACACAAGGTGTCATATAAGGCGGTCAGGATGAAGTCATCGGGTCGCGGAAAGGCGCGGCCCGGCCGCTCCCGCAAGGTGGGCCGCCGGTACACGGGCTGTACCGGGGCCCGTACGGGAGCAGTGCTTCAGGAAAGGGAAACACCTGTCATGACCGCCATCACCGGCTCCGCCCAGAAGATCGCCGACGAGTTCGTCCGTGCCTGGCTCGGCGGCGACGTCGACAAGGCGATGTCCTTCCTGTCCGAGGACGTCGTGTGCGAGGCGCCGAACGGCCGCTTCGAGGGGCTGGAGCGCTACCGCCAGTTCCTGGAGCCGTTCACCAGCGCCCTCATCAGCAGCACCGTGATCGACGTGCTGGGCGACGACACCCACGCCGCGACCGTCTACACCACCGAGACGCCGTTTGCGAAGGACTTCCGCGGCGTCGACTACCTGACTGTCGAGAACGGCAAGATCATTCACGTGATCAGTGTCTTCGACCTCTCCCCGAGCATCCGGGCCGGCCGGGATCCCCAGCACTGACCGGCAGTTCGCCGGACCCTGAGGACACCGGCCCGTGAGGTGTCGCCGGCCGCGCGCGGCCGGCCCTTCACGAGGCCGGGCCCGCCCGCACCTGAACGAAGGCAGCATGACCGACACCGCCGCAGCACTCACCACCCGGGGCGACCGGATCTGCTTCGCCGAGCCCCTGACCCGGGCTCGTGTCGTCCGGCGCCCCAACCGGTTCATCATCGACGCGGACATCGCCGGGACGGAGGTCGCCTGCCACTGCCCGACCACCGGGCGCATCGGCGACCTCGTCCTGGACGGCCTGCCCTGCCTGCTCTCCCGCAGCCGCAGCCCTAACCGCAGGACCCCGTACACCGTGGAAGCCGTCAGTGTCGATGCGCCCGGCACCCGCAAGCCTGCCTGGATCGGCATCAACCAGACGGCCGCCAACCGTTACGTCGAGCAGGCACTGAAGAGCAACCTCCTGCGAAAGATCGTCACCGTGCGCAGCGTCCAGCGGGAGAAGACCCTGGGCCGCTCGCGTCTCGACTTTCTCGTCAACGACGACACCTACGTCGAGGTGAAGACGCCCCTGGACCATCTCCAGGTGCCCCTCGGCGACCATGTGCGCACCCGGCCCCGCCCACCGCTCGCTTCCACCGACCGGCTGGTGAAGCACATCGGCGAACTCGGCGACAGTCTCGAAGCGCACGAACGCGCCGTCCTCCTGGTCTGTTTCCTCTACGACAACCCCGGCTTCCAGGTCCGCCCCAGCAGCCGCCACGAGGAGGTCGGAGCACAGGTCGCCCGGGCCGTGCGGCGCGGCGTCGAGATCTGGCAGGTCAACCTCCTGCTCGATGAGGCCGGCGCCCGCGTCGGGCGCCACTTCGAACTCACCCCGCAGTTCCTCGTCTGACGAGCCGGCTGCCGCGGCGCGGCACCGCGGCCGGGGGAGGCCGTCGCGCGCCCGTGCCGCCCTGCGGGGCGGCACGGGCCAGTAACCCGGATGACCGCCGACACCACCGGCCCGACGCCGCGACCTGATCCACGGCCCGGGGCCGGGCCACCGTCGACACGGCACCGGCACCCCAGCACCGCCCCACCCCGCCCCGTCCTTCAGGACGGGTCTTCTTCAAGGAACACGTCTCATGCGCAGGATCCAGTACCACCGCTACGGCGGCCCCGACACGATGCGACTGGAGGACTTCGTCCTGCCCTCGCCGAAGGAAGGCGAGGTCGCGGTCACGGTCGCCGCGGCAGCGATCAACCCGATCGACTGGAAGGTCCGGCAGGGCGCGCTGAGGATGATGACCGGCCGGTCCTTCCCCCGCGCGATGGGCTCGGACTTCGCCGGCACCGTCACCGCGGTCGGCCCCGGCGTCACCGCCGTCAAGCCCGGCGACCACGTGTACGGAATCGCCCCGCTCAAGCCCAGCGGCGCCTTCGCCCAAGCGGTCGTCGCCCCCGCGTCCCACCTCGCCCTCAAGCCCGCCGGCCTGTCCTTCGAACAGGCCGCGGCCCTGGCCACCCCGGCGGTCATGGCCTGGGCCGGACTCATCGACCGCGCCCGCCTGCGAGCCGGGCAACGGGTCTTCGTCAACGGTGCCACCGGCGGCGTCGGCGAAGCCGTCGTCCAGCTCGCCAGAGCCCTCGGCGCCACCGTCACCGGCACCACCGGCCCCACCTCGGTGGACCGCGCCCGCGCCCTCGGCGTCGACCCGGTCTACGACTACACCACCACCGACCCCGCCGACCAGGCAGAACCGAAGGGCACGTTCGACGTCGTCTACGACACCAGCGGCTCCCTCCCCGTCAGGACCGCCATGCGGCTGCTGAACAAGACCGGCGTCTACCTCGACATCAACGCCACCCCCGCCAAGTTCGCGCACGCCGCCCTCTTCCGACGCCACAAGATCTTCTTCTGTGAGCCCGACCCCCGGACCCTCACCGAGGCCGCCACCCGGGCCGCCGCCGGAGACATCCGCATGTCCATCGGCGAAACCGTCCCGCTGGACACCGCCACCGCCCTGATCACCGACCTGGAGAAAGGCCGCAAGATCAACGGCAAGGGTCTGATCCTCATGACCCCAGGCACCTGACCGGTCTGACAGCGCCCGGACCGCCAAGGCGACCAGTACCTCCACCCGCCGCCGCACGACTGCCGCCATACGGCGCGCAACAGCGGCGGCACCCCCGACCCAGCCCGCACCGGGCTGCCCGATCGCGCCCGTGCGGCCCGGCATCCGCTCAGGGCGTCATTTCACACACTCCGACAAGGAACCCATCGTGATCACCATCACTGCGGCGACCGGACACTACGGTCGCCTCGTCATCGACGAACTGCTCAAGCGGGGGGTGCCCGCGAGCGGCATCGTGGCGGCCGTCCGCAACCCCGCCAAGGCCGCCGACCTGGCCGAGCGGGGCGTGCAGGTCCGCGAGGCCGACTACGACCGGCCCGAGACCCTGGTGCCCGCCTTCGCAGGCACCACCACCCTGCTGCTCGTACCGGGCGCCGAGTTCGGGCAGCGGTACCCGCAGATGCGGCGAGCGATCGCCGCCGCCGTCGAGGCCCGCGTCGGCCTGGTCGCCTACGCGAGCTTCGTCAACACCGACACCAGCACCCTCCGGCTCGGCGACGAGCACAAGCAGACCGAGCAGGAACTGCGCTCCTCCGGACTGCCGCACATCCTCCTCCGCAACGGCGCGTACACCGAGATGTACACCACCACCCTCGGCCCCGCCCTGGAACACGGCGCCATCATCGGCTCCTTCGGCGAGGGAAAGATCTCCGGGGCCACCCGCGCGGACCTCGCAGCGGCCGCCGCCGTCATCCTGACCAGTGACGACCAGGCAGGAAAGATCTACGAACTCGGCGGAACCGCCTTCACCATGTCCGATCTGGCCGCCGAGGTATCCCGGCAGACCGGCAAACCCCTCACCTACCAGGACCTCCCGGTCGGCCAGTACGCCAAGGCCCTGGCCGACGCCGGCCTGCCCGGCGCGTTCGCCGACCTGCTCGCCGACACCAGCCTCGCCGCCACCCGAGGCGACTGGTACACCGACAGCACCGACCTGCCCCAGCTCATCGGCCGCCCCTCCACCCCTCTGGCCACCGCCGTCGCCGAAGCCCTCAAGGCCGGCCCCGCCGACACCTTCGACCCGCGCGGCTGACCTCACCCGGGCATTTTCCGGATCACCAGCTCCTCGGTGCTGCCTCGCAGTGGGGGCGGCACCAGCCTTCATCGGTTGACGGCCGGTTCGACGGCGTCACAGGCCGAACAGGTTTGCCGCGTTGTCGTGGCACACGGCCCGCAGCCAGTCCTGTCCGAGACCCAGCCGTTCCAGGGCGTGGAGCTGGTGCAGGTAGGAGTAGGGGATGTTGGGGAAGTCGGAGCCGAGCAGGATGCGGTCGCCGAGTGCGGCGAGCCGCGGCAGGGCCCGGCGCGGGAACGGCATGAACCCCTCGGTGAAGTCGGTGAACGCCATCGTCGTGTCCAGCCGCACCTGGTCGTACCGCTCGGCGAGGTCGAGGAACTCCTCGTACTCGGGCATGCCCATGTGCGCGACGATCAGCCGCAGCTTCGGGTGCCGCGCCAGCACCCGCGCGACGGGCTCGGGGCCTGTGTGCTTGCCCGGCGCGGGCCCCGAGCCGCAGTGCATCACCACGGGGATCCGGGCCTCGGCCAGCACCCCCCACGCCTGCTGGAGACGTTCGTCGGCCGGATCGTACGCTCCTACCTGTACATGAGCCTTGAACACGCGCGCGCCTGCTTCGACGGCCTCGCGGACGTATGTCTCGACGTCCGGCTCGGGGTGGAGGGTGGCGGTGTGCAGGCAGTCGGGGGTCCGGCGGGCGAAGTCGGCCGCCCAGCCGTTCAGCCACCTGGCCATGCCGGGCTTGTGGGGGTAGAGCATCGAGGTGAAGGCCCGGACCCCGAACGCCCGCAGAAGAGCCGTTCTCTCTGCCTCCTCCTTCCGGTACGTGATCGGCCACTCCAGCCCGCCGATCAGCGGCCCGTTGGCGTCGAAGTAGTCCCAGACCTTGTGCAGGACACGCTCGGGCATGAAGTGGGTGTGGACGTCGACCAGCCCGGGAAGACCGAGTCGGCCCCAGAAACGGCGGACCTCACCGGCCTCCTCACTCCAAGCCTCGTCACTCGTGGACGCGGTGGCCGCGCTCGACCTCCGCGACCCGGCTCCGTCCGCGGGACCGTGAGCGGGGGCGGCGAAGACGGCAGAGCTGACGGGGGCCATACGCTGATCGGTCATGTCGCCCACGATCGGCCCTGGTGAGGAGGTGGAGCGACCCTTTCCACAAGGAGCGCGGTGAGGGATCCATCACACAAGTTGCGGCGGTGAGGTACCTTGTCCGGCCTCCCTCACTCGCCCGGCGGCTGACGAGCCCGCCCGCGCCCCCGTACGCACACACGATGTCCGTCCAAGGAGAGCACGTGGACGACCAGACACAGCCGGAGCAGGCGAGTCCCGAAGTTCAACCTCCTCGCGCCCGCCGTCGGCGATCACCTCGAGGCGGTCGGAACCGTCCTGAAGTCCGGACGCACCCTGACCGTCTGCCAGTTGGAGGTGTACGGCGTCCAGGCCGGCGGCGAGCGAAAGCTGGTCGCCAACGGGCAGCAGACCCTGATCCGGGTGACCAGACCTGGGCAGTGAGCCCCCCCCGCTGCAGTGAGCGGCACCGACCTCGGTCCGGAGGCGATGCCGGTTGACAGTCCCTCAAATACCGTCTTGCAAAAGGGCGTTGACGGTCGTATTCCGCCAGTCAAAGGACACACGCGCTCCTTCTGTGCGGTGTAGCTTCTCCCCGTCAGCAGAGGCTTGAGCAAGGGTGGATGTGTGGTTGCCTCTCCGCAAACCGAGAAGTTCGCCGCCTGCCTTCGGATGCTGAAGGACCGCAGTGGCCGGGGTTACGACCGCCTCGGCAAGGAGGCGGGCGTCAGTGGTTCCAGTCTGCATCGGTACTGCTCCGGCCTCAGCGTTCCGACGGACTACCGGGTGGTGCACGCCTTCGCCAAGGTGTGCGGCGCCAGTGCGGAAGAGCTCCGCGAACTCCACCGGCTGTGGGCGCTGGCGGACACCGACCGGGACGTACCGGCCGTGACCGCCAAGGAGAACCCGGACCCGGAACCGGACGCACCTGCCCTGCCCCTCACACAGGCGAGTCCCGGGCCCGAGGACCCTGTCGTGCCCGCGCAGGCGAACCCCGGACCCGACGACGCCACCCCACCGGAGATCACCCCCGACGAGACCGAGAAGCCACGACGGTCCCGGGTGCCCGAGAAGCTGTCCTCCCGTTTCGCGATCCTGGCCGCCGTGGTCGCGGTGGTGCTGGTGGCCGGCTTCGTGTGGCTGCCCTTCGGGCGCCCCGCCGGTGCCTCACCGGCGGCCGACGACAGGCTGCTGTTCTCCCCGGCGTGCGAGACGGTGAGCATGGGGCAGCACGACGAGTGCGTGCGTGAGGTCCAGACCCTGTTGGTGCGGTCGAAGGGGAGGCTCGCCGTCGACGGGGACTTCGGGCCGGAGACCCTGCGCAGACTGACCGCGTTCCAGGTGCTGGCGGGTGTGACGGCCAGGAGCGTGGTCGACGAGGACACCAAGAACGCGCTCTACGCGCAGAAGGTGAGCATGGCGACCTGGTCGCCGACCCAGGTGGCGAAGCGGATCCGTGCGGTGTTCGTCGAGGATCCCGACACCGCCGTGGCCATCGCCCGCTGTGCGTCGTTCCTCGACCCGCTGTGGGTGCTGCCCAACACCAACGGCAGCCGGAACTGGGGCGTGTTCCAGATCTCCGACGCCCGCCTGCGGGAGCTGGACGGCACACCGCTGCGCGCGTTCGACCCGGAGTGGAACATCAAGGCGGCCCACCGGCTGTGGAGCGCCCACCGCGACTTCCACGACTGGCCCTCCTGCGAGGCGGCGCTGAAGGACACACCGAAGAGCTGAAGCCCGCAGGTCCCGGTCACCGTGCGGCGGTGACCGGGACCTCCGGCTCCGGATGACTCGGGGCGGCGTCAGATCGTGCCGCTCTCCCACCACCAGTCGCGGCCGAGGTCAGCCCTGCTGTCGACGTGCTGGTGGTCGACGGTGTACCTCTCCAGCCCGGAGAACCCGCAGGTCTCCGCCTTCTGGTAGACGGTCTTGGTGGCCACGCCGGGCACGTCGAGGTCGGCCGCGGTGCCGTACAGGTGCATGCTGTCGCTGGCCCCGCCGATCTCGGCGTTGTGCGCGATGCTGCGGAAGCCGGAGTTGACCGTGATCGGCTTGTCGCCCAGCTTCTTGCGCAGCGCCTCCAGCTTGTACATGCAGCGGCGGGCGTTCTCCTTCGCCTGCGCCGCGCTCACCTTGCCGCCGTTGAAGGTGCCGCTCGACTGGTCGACGAACTCGCTCCAGTTGAAGTGGGCCGTGGAGCCGTCCGACTGCTCCAACGCGTTGAGCTTCGCCTGGGTGTTGGGTCCGACGATGGCGTCGGCGGTGAGACCGTACGCCGTCTGGAACCGGCGTACGGCCGCCGCCGTGCCGGGGCCGAAGTCCCCGTCGACGCTGACCCGGGTGTGACTGGGGCTGTCCGCCGCCCAGCCCGCGACTCTGATCTGCAGCTCGGTCACGTCGGCGCCGCTGTCGCCCTGCTTCAGGGTGCGCGACCACGAATAGGCCTGTGCGACGCCCGAGAACAGCAGCTGACCGAACGCGACACCGGCGCCGGCGGCCAGCGTGCCACGCAGCACGGCGCGGCGGTTGACGGGACGGAAGGAGGAAGTCATCGTCGTCCTTTCGGGGAACGGTGGTGCGGGAAGCGGTCAGTAGGCGATCTGGAACGTGACGTTCTGCGCGTCCTCGTCGTACGGGCCCACGCGCAGGACGAAGTGGGTGCCGTCCCTGACGTCGGTGGCGACGGTCGCCCACTCGGTGCCGTGGAGGGAGTACGTGTTGTCGTGGTTGCACTTGCCGGTGTGGTCGACGAACACCACACAGGCGTACAGGAACACCCCCGGCTCGTCCGTGATGAGCCGCATGTTGATGTCGTTGCACCGCGAGGACGTCGTATAGGTGCCGTACGACACGGGGGACGTGGAGTAGTGGTACGTCAGGGTCTTGGCGCCGCCGTAGCAGCTGACGGCGGCGGCCGAGGACTGCGCCGAGGCCGGCGCGACGCCCACCCCCAGCAGCGCGGCCGCGGTGAACAGAGCCGTGGCGAACGCCCTGCTCCGGATCATGGTGGTCTCCGTTCGGACGAGGGTGGTCAGAAAGCGATCTGCACGACGGCGTCGTCGCCCTCCAGGGGTATTCCGTTGGGCACCGTGAACTTGCTGCCGTCCAGGACGTCGGTGGCGATCGTCGTCCAGCTACGGCCGACCTTGGTCCAGCCGTTGCAGGTGCCGTACCTCGCGAACTTCACGCAGGCCCACACGTAGTCCGCGGTTCCGCTGATGACGCGCATGTTGATGTCGTGACAGCGGCTCGTGGTCCAGTAGGGGCCGAAATCGACTACGTCCCCGTAGCGCACCGTGACCGCCCCGCCGTAGCAGGTCGTCGCGGCCGCGGCTGCCGTGGCTGCCGTGGCGGTCGAGGCGGAGGCGGGCGTCGGAGCGGTGAAGGCCAGGGTGACGAGCAGGGCGACCAGGGACGCGCGTGCGAATCGGGTCATGGGGGTTCTCCTTGGTTCCGGCCGGGATCAGCGGTTGGCCAGACGGTCCAGGTCGGCCTGGGTGCCGTTGAACACGTCCGCGGTCGCCGGTGCCTTGATGCCGGGGAAGATCGCGGCGTCGGTGTACTGCCACATCGCCCAGGTGGTCGAGCCGTTCGGCAGCGGCGGCTGGGTGATCGACTGGCGGTAGTCCGCGAGTTGCAGCGGATACCGGGCGAAGGCGGTGGTCGCACCCAGGCAGTCGTCGAGGAAGGACTTCTGGGTGTAGATGACCGGCGTGCGGCCGAAGGCCGCCTCCACCCGGTCGAGCCAGGCCTTGGCGTCGTCCACCGTGCCGTGGGTGGGGCAGCGTCCGCTGCCGTCGTCCATGCGTTCCAGGTCGAAGATCGGCGGCAGGTCGCCCGCACGCTGCCCGGTGTAGCCGGTCGCCCGCACGGCGGCGACGAACCGGTCGGCCTGCGCCGCACCCGTGTCGGGCGCCGTGCCCGTGTAGAAGTGGTAGGGCGCGACGGCCAGCCCCGCCGCCCTGGCCCCCTGGAGGTCGGTGGCGAGGTATTCGTCGGTGACGTTCAGGCCCCGGGTGGCCTTGACCGTCGCGAACTCGACACCCGAGGCCCGTACGGCCTTCCAGTCGATCGGCGCGCCGCCGGGGTGCTGATACTTGGCTGTGTCCAGGCCGTCGATCGGGTAGCCGGCCGGGCGCGGTGGCGTGCAGTACGTGTCACGGCTGGACCAGTCCGCCAGTTTCGCCCAGGTGTTGGGGCCCACGACGCCGTCGGCGCTGAGGTTGGCGCAGTGCTGGAGCTCGATGACCCGGGACTCGGTCCCGCCCCCGAAGTCACCGTCGATCGTCAACGGCGGATGGTGAAACGGCTCCATCGCCAGGTTCAGACGGCACTGCAGCTCCTTGACCTCAGTGCCCTTCGCACCCCGTCGCAGCGTCGGGCGCGCGTCGGTGTGCCCGCACACGGTCGCCTGCGCCGTGCTCGACGTGCCCTGGTGGGCGCAGGTGTGCGGTTGTGCGGCCCAGGTGTTCAGCGCCGCCCAGGTCTGCGGGCCCAGCACACCGTCCACGCCCAGCCCGGCACACCGCTGGAAGTCCTTGACGCGCGTCTCCGTCGCCGGCCCGAACGTACCGTCCGCCGCGATCGGCGTGTACCGGCTCGGCTTCGTCGCCAGACTGAGCTCGCACTGCGCCTCGACCGTCGAGTCCCCCGTCGATCCCCGCTGCAGCGTGGGCTGTGCGCTCGTATGCCCGCAGACCGCGACCGCGGTGGCTGCGACGGACTGCGCCGCCTGCACCACCGTGGGCCCGTACAGGGGCAGGACCGCTGCCACGGCGAGGGTCGGACCCCGCAGAAGCGTCCTGTGTCCCATCTGGTGTTCCCCCTCTTGTGAGTGGCCGGGAGCCCCGGCGCCGATCATGCTGGCAGCCGTTGTCCCGAAGCAGATCCCCTTGCCGCCGGATTGGGACGCCGGGACAGTCACACGCCTGTGACCTGCGAGGACGGATCACCGCTGGGATGGACATGGGATACGGACGGCGGAGCTGGAGCTCGAGGGGGAGGCTCAGCGGGGCCCGGCGGCCGCCCGGGCCCGGGGTGAGACAGTTTCGGTGCACCTGCTGGGCAACCGGTCGTCGCGCGCGGGTCTCCGAATTCCCCGCGGACGCGGGCGGGGGTCAGCTTGTGCCGCTCGGCCGGCTTCTCCCCGCGGCGTACGTCATTCCGGGCGTGCCGTGCTGCCGGGCCGGGGGGCGCGTGACGGGCCGCTTTCCCGGGTGGCGTCCGGGGCGCTCCAGCTGGCGAGGAGGGCGAGGGCCTGCGCGGAGGCGGAGCCCGGTTCGGCGGTGTACACGCACATGGTCTGGCCCGGGTCGGCGGGGAAGGCCAGGGTCTCGTGGTGGAGGGTGAACTCGCCCACCACGGGGTGGTGGAAGTGCTGCGTTCCGTGGACGCACTGGGCCACTCGGTGGCTGTCCCACCAGGCACTGAACTCCGGCACCTTGACGACGGCCTCGCCGATCAGTTCGTTGAGCAGGGCGTCGTCGGGGTGGCGTCCGGCTTCCAGGCGCAGGTTGGCCACGACGATCTGCGCGACCTCGCCCCAGTTCCGGTACAGCTCGCGGGCGGCGGGGTCGAGGAGGACGTAGCGGGCGAAGTTGCGTTCCCGGTACGGCAGCGCGTCCCAGTCGGTGATCAGGGCGCGGGCCAGGTGGTTGGCGGCCAGCACGTCCTGCCGGTGGTTGACGACAAAGGCCGGCGTGACGCCGCCCAGGATGTCCAGCATCCGATGGACGTCCGGGCGCACGCGCTGCACGCGTTCCGGGCGGCGGCGCGGTGAGCGGGTGGTGCGGGGGCGGGCGAGGTCGAACAGGTGACCGCGTTCGTCGTCGTCAAGGCGCAGGGCGCGGGCCACGGCGTCCAGGACGGCCTCGGAGACGTTGGGGTGGCGGCCCTGTTCGAGGCGGGTGTAGTAGTCCGTGCTCACTCCGGCCAGGTGGGCGACCTCCTCGCGGCGCAGGCCCGGTACCCGGCGCACTCCGCCACCCGGGATCACCCCCGCGTCGTCCGGGCTCAGGCGGGCCCGGCGGGTGCGAAGGAAGTCTCCCAGCTCAGCGTTCCGCTCCATTTCTCCAGTATTCGCGCGGGGCGGACCGGTCATCCGGCCCAGGGTGGCCCAGCTGGACCCAGGCGCCGCTGGGCCCCTCTCGCGGGCTGACCCGCCGTCGGCGTCGGCCGCGACGCCGTCCTGAGCACCTCACGCGGACCCGGAGACCCTCACCGACCTCGTCGCCGGACTCGCTGCCCGCGCCGCCACCCCGGCCGAGGCCGCACAGGCCGCCGACCTCGTCGTGCGTCAATGCGGGGTCTCGGCAGCCGTCTTTTCCCATCCCGCTGACCAGCCTCCCGGGGCGGCCTCCCAGGGCCGGGGACCGGTGCCGTCCGTCCATGCCTGGAGGGTCTCCCGGTCCACGCACACGATCCCGCACTGGTCGGCGTACTCCACCGCGGGCGTGGTGAAGTCGCTCGTGGTGACCAGCACGGCGACGTCGGCCTCGTGGACGGTGAAGCAGGTGCCGCCGAAGCGCTGAAGATCCTGGGAGCCGACCCGGTGGGAGTCGCCGTAGTGCTTGCACTGGACGACGACCCGGCGCCCGTCGGGGGTCACGGCCACGACATCGGCGCCCAGGTCCCCGGCGCCTCCCACGACGTCGACGGCGGAGCAACCGTCGCGTTCGCAGAGGGCGGCGATCGCCTCCTCGAACTCCTCGGGCGTCAGGGCGTCGTAGTCGACGGGGACCTCAGCGGCCGGGCGGGGAAGCGGAATCGGGGGAGCCTCCAGCTCGTCGGCCGCCTCCCTCGCCGCCTCGTCGAGCGCTGCTGCGGCCCGGCGTGCCGCTCTAGACACGTGCAACCGGCGCCGCAGGCCCACCAGGCCCGCGACACCGACAACGACCAGGACGAACACCCAGACGGGACGCCGCTCCACGGCACCGGCCACCATGCGGGCCGCGAAACCCAGGACGCTCACGCCCACAGCGAGAAAGACGAAGAACAGGGCGGTCGAGCGAAGGTCGAACCCGTGCCGGCGGTTCGCAGACGGTTGACGACGCGCAGGTGCGGTCACGACATGCCCCCCTCATGGGACCGACGGCAAGATCACTCCTACCGTCTGCCCAAGATCGGGACCTTCATTGTTCCCACTGCCGCGTTCCCACTGCCGCGCCGGACGCCTCACTCGGCGGTGCTGCCCCCACGACGACGGACCTGCGGTGCCGACAGGGCTGTGCGCTCGGCTTCCTCCAGCCAGTCGGTGTACCAGCGGGCGAACGTCACCGGCGTACCGTCGTCGCCGAGGAGCGGGGCGAGGTCTACGTCGTCCACCCGGCAGTCGGACCAGATGGTGCCGCGATGGCTGCCACTGATGATCAGCCACTCCCTCTGGGCGCAACCCAGGTGGGAGATCACGATCGCGCCGGCAGTGCGCTCCGGGGCGAACATGACGGCCCCCCACCGCTCGTCCCACGCCTCCATGGCGTCGTCGAAGTCCTCGATGGCGTCGAAGTCCTCTTCCTCGGGGCGTTCGGCAAGAACGCCGTCGAGCAGTTTCGGGTCCGGCCCCTCCTCGGGGAACGGCTCCGCAAGCATCGACAGGTCGGCCAGGTCCGCGCCGTCGCCCTCCCAACGCCAGCGGCCTTGCACGCGCCGAACCGGAAACAGGCCGTACGCGGGGCCGGCGCCACCCGCGCCGACGTGCAGCAGGAAGGCCCGGTACTCCTCCGGCAGCCGCACGCCCATGTGAGCCTCGAGTTCGGCAAGTTCGTCCTGGGTGAGCGCGTCCTCCACGATCCACCTGTGCCCCGACGCGCCGAACACCTTGTCGCCCCCGGGCCCCGCACCAGCCGCTTCGACCCGCTGACGTACTCCTGCCCACCACTGATCAGTCATGCGCAGACCGTACGCGCCACCACTGACACCCGCCGCGCGGGACGACTGCCGCCGCCCAACGGGTTGTTGACCGCCCCCGCGTCCAGCGGCGGCGCGCACAACTGCGATCACCAGCGTGATGCCGGAAGTTCGGCCTGTGCGGGGCCACCGACGTCGTCCCTCTCCGCAGAACCCCTTCCAAGAACCGCTCCCGAGTGCGGCTAGTCCACGCCGGGCGGCACACGTGTGGCCTGGTGGTAGTACATCCGCCAGCCTGCGGCTCCGTCGCCCTTGCGCCAGATCGAACTGTGCCTGGTCCTGCGCTCGCCGAGCATGGTCTCGAAGGTCAGATGCACCAGCCCCGGCGCGAGCAGCACCCCCGAGATCTCTGAGGGCTCATAACGGGGAGCATCCACCGAACTGCCGGGATGGTCGGGCAGTTCGGCGAGCATGGCCTCATACGTCCATCGCCGCCCCGACCCGCCGACCTCCACGAACTCCGGGTCAAGCAGCTGCGCGGCGCGTTCCCGCGAGGCGCGGACACGCGGATCCATGAGCTGCAACTCGCCCGCGATCGCCTGGTTCACATCATCTGTCGCACCGTCCATGCACGTATCCTCACCGAGCCCACCGGCCCCGCCGCAACCGAATTCACCCACCGGCTTGCCGGGCGCCTCGAAGACCGGATACGCCTGGTCGGCGCCCTGCGGAAAACCGCACCTTGGCCCTGTACCAGCCGGCGCCGCCCAGTCGCCGGCGCCCCGGCAGGTGCAGCACCCGGCCTCCACCCGGTATGGAAGGCGCCTCGGGCGCCGACAGGCCGCCGATATCGCCACCCGCAAAGGGCCGAATTCTCGGTTACTTACCTGGGCCCGGGGGAGCGCTTTGCGGCTGCTTCGCGGCATGGCGGTCCGATGGCGTCAGGAAGCGGGGGGTGACGGCGGCTGCGAGGGTGGCCGTGGTGGCGCAGATGGTGACGGTGGCCCAGGCGAGGGGGCCGAGGGGGGTGCAGCCGAAGAAGTGGCTGAGCCCGGGGGCCTGGACGATGGTGATCAGAGCAGCGGCGGACAGGGCCGCCGTGGACAGGACGAGAGGGCTGCGCCAGTCGGTGATGAGGGTTTGGCCGAGTTGGGTGGTCACCAGTGCGGCCAGGCCCATGGTGCCGGCGCGGCGTGGCAGGCCGGTGACGCGGCCGGTCTGCCAGGCGCTGAGGGCGCCGAGCGTGGTGGCGGCGCCGCGGATGACGAGAAGGCGTGCGAGATCGGGTCCCAGCAGCGCGGGGGCCGGCCCGGTGAGGGGGTCGTCGCCGGATCGGGCGGGAGCGAGCGCGACGGCGAGGGCGGGCAGCATGTCGGTGAGGAGGTTGACGAGCAGGAGCTGACGGGTGCCGAGGGGCGCGCGGCCGGACAGGGCGGTGCCGAGCACGGTGAAGGCGACTTCGCCGGCGTTGCCGCCCAGGAGGATCGCGACGGCGTTACGCACACTGCGCCACAGGGCGTGGCCCTCCTGGACGGCGTTGAGGATGCGGGTGGGGTCGGGGTCGGTGAGGACGAGGTCGGCGGCGGCTCGGGCCGAGGTGGAACCGTGTGCGGTCAGGCCGATGCCGACGTCGGCGAGGCGGATGGCGGCGGCGTCGTTGATGCCGTCGCCGGTCATGGCGACGACGTGCCCGTTGTGCTGCATGGCCTGGACGATGCGGACCTTGTGTTCCGGAGACACGCGGGCGAAGACCGCGGCCTTCTCGACGGCCTGGATGCGGTCCGGTTCGGGCAGGGCGTCCAGCTGCGCACCGGTCAGGACGATGTCGGCGCGGGGGATGCCCAGGTCGCGGGCGATGGCGGTGGCGGTGGCGGGGTGATCACCGGTGATCATGATGGTGCGTACACCCATGTCGGTGAGGCGTTTGACGGTCTCGGCGGCCCCGGCCCGGGGAGTGTCGGCGATCGCGAGAAAGCCCAGCAGCGTCAGGTCACCGACCAGCTCGGCCAGACCGTCGCAGGGAGACGGCGCGGTGGCCGGGGTGCCCTGGGCGACGGCCAGCACTCGCAGCCCGTCGCCCGCGAGGCGCCGTACGAGGCGGTGCGCGGCCCGCAGCCGGGCAGGTGTGAGGGCGACGACGCCGTCGTGGCCGGGTTCCTGGGTGGCGCCGAGGGTGGTCGCGCAGTGGCCGAGGACGGTCTCGGGCGCGCCTTTGACGGCCAGGCAGGGCCGTCCCGCGTCGGTGCCGAGGGTGGCGGAGTAGCCGCGGCCGGCCTCGAAGGGGAGCTCCACGCCGGGTCGCCAGGCGTGGTCGGGCGGGCACTGGGCGGTGGCGGCGTCGACGACGGCCTGGTCGGTGGCGTGATCGAGGGGCCGTCCGGGCGCGGGCCGGGGGCAGGCCCGTGCGGCGGTGCGCAGGAGGCGTTGCCCGGTGGGGCTGTCGACGAGGACGTCGTGGTCGAGTGTGGCCAGGCGGGTGACGGTCAGGCGGCCTTCGGTGAGGGTGCCGGTCTTGTCGAAGCAGACCGCGTCGACGCGGCCCAGGGCTTCCAGGGCGCGGGCGGAGCGCGTCAGGACGCCGTGCCGGGACAGGCGGCGGGCGGCAGCCGACTGGGCGACGGTGGCGACCAGTGGCAGGCCCTCCGGAACGGCGGCGACCGCTACGGCCACGCCGGAGGCCAGAGCCTCCCGCACCGGCACGCCCCGGATCAGGCCCAGCAGCGTGACCGCGGCGCCGCCGACGCCGACCGCGGGCAGCGCCGTTCTGGTCAGGGCGGCCAGATGGCCTTCGATGCCGGGCGGGGCGACGGCGTGGCCGGCCAGATCCGCGGCGCGGCCGGCCTCGGACTGCGTTCCGGTGGCCACGACCACCGCGTAACCGGCACCCGCCAGCACACCGCAGCCCTGGTAGACCATGCAGGACCGCTCGGCCAGCTCCGCACCGGGGGTGGCCGCCGGATCCTTGGCGACAGCGGCGGGCTCCCCGGTCAGGGCCGCCTCGTCGATCTCCAGCCGGTCGCTGATCAGCAGCCGGGCATCCGCGGGGACGACGTCCGAGGGGCCCAGCGCGATCACGTCCCCGATCCGTAGGTCCTGCGCGGGGACTGTGCGCACCGGAGCCGTGTCCAGCCCGGCGAAGAACCGCGCCCGGTCCGATGCCGCCGCGGCCTGCGGGCCGTCCATGGCGGGGGGTGTCCACATCACATGCCGCGCCCGGATGTTCTCGGTGAGCACCAGGCCGGCGATGGCGCGTTCGGCGTGCAGCCGCTGTGCGCCGCTGACGACGGCGTTGCCGGCCATCACCCCTCCCACCAGTGCGGAATCGATGCTCGACCCCACAGCGGCGGAAGCTGCCGCGCCCAGCGCCAGCACGGGTGTGAGAGGGTCGCGGAGTTCTTCCCGCACCGCGGTGAGCAACTGGCCCGCCCACCAGGTCGGCGCGGCCAGACCGAGGGCGTCGGCCGCGGCGCGCCCGGCCTTCAGCAGACGGGCTGTTCCGGTGGCCGCGTCAGCCGCGGGCGGCCGGGGCGCGCCCTCGCGGAGGGCCGTCAGGACACGGAGGGTCTCGCGGGCTCCGAGGGCGTGCCAGGCACCGCGGACACGGGCCGGGGGCAGCGGGCGGCGGGCCGGGCCGCGGGCGGCCCTGACGCCCCCGAGCTGGGCGAGGAAGGCAGCCGCGTACACCGGGGACGTCGTCAGGCCGCCCACCGTCCGGCGGGCACCCGCGGCCGCGATCAGCGCCCCCAGCGCGGACCCGCCCATCGACAGGTGAGCCGACTTCAGGCTGACGCGGTGAGCGGCGTCGACCGCGGACAGGATCCGCCAGATCTGCGCGGGCCCGCCGCACACCAGGTCCGCCGACCACCACGCCCCGCGGCCCCGGGCAGCGCTGGTGCCGTGGGCGGGCAGCACGGCTACGCCGATGTCGGCGGCGGCCAGCGCGCGGTCCTCGGCCGAGCTGACCAACAGCACGGCGTGACCGTCCTGTTGCAGGCGGCGCACCTGCTGATGCAAGGGCGTGGCGGGCGGCAGGCTCTGATCGGCCCACGGAAGCAGTTCGGCGGCGCTCACGTGTTCGGTGAGAAGCAGGCGGCGGGAGCCGGAGCGGGCCGCGGTCACGACGGCGTCGGCCAGCGGGTCGAGGTCACAGCCCACCACGACCCGACCCGCGCACCGGCCGTCCGGGGCGCGCAGGTCCAGCGGCAGCCCCGAGGGGGCGTCGGGGCGGGCCCGGAGGGCGTCGGCGGGGCGTTCCAGCCGCCAGCCCCCGGCGGCCCACGGTCCGGGGCCGCACAGGGCATGCAGCGGGAGGTCCGCCAGACACGTTTGCGCGGCGGCCCAGAGGGCGGTCTCGTCCAGGCCGTCCATGGCGGTCGCCGACATCAGCCTCGGACGAGCCGTGCACAGGACCGCGGAGTCGATCACGACGGCCGAGACCCTGTCCAGCAGCCGCAGGGCGCCTCCGTCCAGCGGGACCACGCCGTGGCGGGCCAGGTCGCGGCCGAGCTGCGCACAGAACGCCTCGCGCCCCATGCCCGCGGCTTTCGGCACCGTGGCCAGGATCGCCTGTACGGCGGACTCGGGGCTGCGGGCCCATGCCCACGCTCCTGCCGCGCCCAGCAGCGCCGCCAGCGAGGTCCGCTCCCCGCACCTCTCCACCGGGCCGGCCGGCAGCGGCACCGGCCGGGGCAGCCGGTCGGGGACCTGCCCGGGCAGTCCCTGCCCTGCCACACCGACGAGCTGCGCCTCCAGCCGGTGCCACACGGCCTGCCGGGCGCGGATCTCCGCCAGCTGCCACACGCGCTGCACCCCGTCCAGGACCAGTGGTGCGACCCCCGCCGTCATCGCATGGGTGAACGCGTGGGCCACCGTCAGCACCATCTCGGCGTGCGCCCGGCCCAGGCGGCCCTCCAGCAGGCGGCGTAGCCGAGGCTGGGTCTCCGCCACCACCACCGGTACGCGCAGCACCGGAGGGAACACGGGCAGCGGCGTCAGCCGGCGAGCCGCGGCCGCGACCAGTCCCAGGCAGTCCGCCACCAGCGACGCTCCGGCCAGCACGGCCGGTGTGGTGTCGAACGGCGGATGCGGACGGTCGCCCGCGAACGGTTCACCTCCGCAGCCGTGCGCCAGCTCAACGCCCTCCACCAGCTCCAACAGCGCGTCCACAGCGAGGTCGTGCCGGGCGGTCGCGACCACCACGTGTCCCAGCGCCGCGTTCACCTCCGCCCACGTCACACCCGGCGCACCCCGCAGCGCGGCCGTCACCTCGAGAGCCAGCCGTTCGTGCCGCTCCCCGCGCCCGCCCAGTCCGCGCACCTCGATGTGCGCCCGGCCCGGCCGTGTCCACACCCGCCGCCGAGAGCGGCCCTCACCCGCGTCCACCAGCGCGGCCACCGCGTCGGCGACGCCACTCGGCACACCCGCGATCATGCCGCCCAGCGCGCGCCGCCCCCGATCCGCCACATCGACGAACGCGGCCCGCGCCTGGTCCATGAACGATGCGGCCGCTTCCCCAGGCCCGGCGTGCGCCGTCGGAACAAGGCGGGGAACCGGCCCTGGCCCGGACAGGAGAAGCCCACTCCACGGCCGCACTGGCGCCTCCTGCTCACTCGTCCGACAACGGGACCGGCCTGGGCGGGGCCACACGCCGCGCAGACGTACCCGACACCGTCACGGCGCTACGAGCGCCAGAACACGATCCTCATCAAACACCTCAAGACCGCACAAGCCGGACGCGACTGTTCGGCGGAAGCGCGGATCCCTCTCCCGCGCACGCATGACCCGCACCGCCAGAGGCGTTCCGCACGGCGATCCGAGAAGAACATCGGCACGCGCAGGCAGCGGCCCGAGTCGGTCTGCTCCCTGCCGCCGCCACGCGCCGCTGCGGGACAACGACGGGATGGTCCTCCCCACGGACCGCAGCAGTGCCTCGGAGCCCCCTTGCTCGACCAAAGCGGAGCTCGAACGGACAGTGAGCCCGGCAGCCTCTGTCTAGGCTTTGCGCACGAGCAGGTGGATCTCCTGGAACTGCCGTCGGTCGGTGGGCTGAGGCTGGCGCACCATCCGGGCCACCTCGGCCAACCCGGACTTGCGCAGCATCGCGGCGAGGTGATCAGGCGACCACCGATAGGCCAGGGCGACTGTGTGATCGAAGGCCTGAGTCGGGTGAGACGCATCATCGCTCGCCGAAAAGCCGATCAGAAGGTGGCCGCCAGGTGCCAGCACGCGATGGAACTCCGCCAGGATGGCGGGGAGTTCCTCCGGCGGAGTGTGGATGATCGACCAGCGGGAGAGCACGCCGTCCAGCACGCCGTCAGTGATGTCCAACGCGGCCATCGAGCCCACGTCGAACCGCAGGCCCGGATATGCCTGCCGAGCCAACTCGATCATCGCAGGAGAGGCATCGACACCGAACGCCGTCAGCCCCAGCTCGTCCAGGTAAGCGGTGATATGGCCAGGCCCACACCCCAGGTCCGCGACCTGACCGCCCCCACTCGCCCGTACGGCCTCGGCGAAGGCACCCAGGATCGCACGGTCCAGGGGACTGTCACGCAGCGTGTCGCGGAACAGCTGCGCATAGGTGGAGGCAGCGGCGTCGTAGGCCTCGCGGGTGACGGCGAGGGCATCGTGTTCGACCATGCTCGCGACAGTAGTTCCTGGTGTTGAGGCGTGTCAGGCCGACAGAACCGAGAACGGCAATCCCTAGGGGTCACTGTTGTTGACAGGGTCGTCCGTGGCATGGAGGTCATGGAACGGGTCCCGACGCGTGCCCTCTCGAACTCGGGCGGCGGCGTCGTACGCATCGCCGTCCACGCCTGAGCCTCGTTCACGGCCGAGGCCCGGGGGTATTCCCGCTTCTCATGGGTACGCGTGTCCGGCGCTCTCTTGGTAACGAGCGCCTGCGCACGGCACCCGTTGAAGCGTTGGGAGATTTCATGAGGCTCCGTCAGTCGGCTTTGGCGCATTCCTGGCGTTCCGCGGAGGTGCTGGCCGGGCGGTATCGCCTGGACGGGGTCATCGGCTCGGGTGGTGCCGGCGACGTCCACCGTGGCTTCGACCTGCGCCTGGAACGACCGGTGGCAGTCAAGGTCTTCCGTGACGGCGCCGGCGACATGGAGGAACATTTCGGCAACGAAGCGGTGGTCCTGGCCCGGTTGCAGCACCCGGGCCTGGTCACCGTCCACGATGCCGGACGGCACAACGGCCGCGCCTACCTGGTCATGCAGCTGATCGACGGCCCCACGCTGAAGGACCGCATCGCCGCAGGCTCCATGACCCCCGGCGAGACGGCCGCGCTCGGTGCCGGCCTGGCCCGGGCTCTGGCTCACGCGCATGAGGCAGGGGTCGTTCACCGTGACGTCAAGCCCTCGAACATCATCCTGGACGCGTCCGGTCGCCCCCACCTGACGGATTTCGGTATCTCCCGGCTTCTCGACGCCACTACGCGCACCGCTACCGGCACACTCGTCGGCACGGCCGCCTACCTGTCTCCCGAGCAGGTGCTCGGCCGGTCTGTCGGCCCGCCCGCCGATGTCTACGCCCTTGGGCTGGTGCTCCTCGAATGCCTCACGGGCAGGCTCGAATACGACGGTGGTCCCCTGGAGGCCGCGATCGCGCGCCTGCACCGCCCGCCCGAACTGCCCGGCTCCCTGCCGGAACAACTCGCGGCCCTACTGCGGGACATGACCGCCCTGGAGGCACTCGCCCGCCCATCGGCACGTGACTGCGCCCGGACACTGACCGCTCTGGCCGACACGGCCGGTCCCGGCCCCGCCGCGTCCCCGGCTGACGTCACGAGCATGGTCACCAGGCAGGCACTGGGGCGCGCCGATCTGACGCACCGGCATTCGCCGCACACCGTGGGTGCAACCGCGCCGAAGGCCACTCCCGCGCGTGGACGCGCTCTGGTCGCTGGTGGAGCCGCCGCGCTCGCTGCCGTCATGGCCGCCGCGCTCGCTGTCTCGGACGGCTCTGCGCACCAAGGAGGCGATGACAAGGCGACACGCGCCGCCAGCGGCCCCTCCGCGAAAGCCGACTCACCGGGCACGTCCGCCGGTAGGAACGAGGCGGGACCTGCGGCTCCGACGTCCTCCGCCGCCGATGCCTCCGCCGAAGCGCCCCGTGACGCTCTCGACCAAAGCAACGGCCCTGCCTCTGCCGCCCCGAGCAGTGAGCCGGTCACCGAGACAGCCGCACGCGGCACAGCAGCCCCACCGTCACGGGCCGGGGATGGCACACCGGGTCAGGCCACGGATGCGTCCGATACGCAAACGCATGCCAAGACCGGGGCGCAGGCCCCCGGCGAACGGTCCGCCAAGTCCAGCAAGCCCGAAAAGCTCCAGGAGAAGCCCGGGAAGGGGAACAAGGAGTAACAAGCCATCACATCGCTGTCCCGGGACCCTTGGGGCGGGGTCAGTCCATACTCCGCGGCTCCGACAGGGCGGACAGGGACTGCAGGCTCCTGAGGAAACCGTCACGGTCCGCGGCCGGAAGCTGGGCCAGCAGTCGTTCCTCACCCTTCTGGATGGCGGACTGGACGGTGTCCCGCAACCGTCGGCCCTCAACGGTGAGGGAGAGCAGACGCGCGCGCCGGTCCTTGGGATCAGGCCGACGGCGGATCAGTCCGCGGTTCTCCAGGTCGTCGAGGACCGCGATGATGCGGGTCTTGTCCGCCCGGATGGCCTGGGCCAGCGCGGCCTGGGTGCGAATCGGCGTCTCGTCGAGATGCAACAGCACGGCGTACGCCCACATCGTCAGCCCGTGCGCGTCGAGGATCGGCTGTTCCGCAGCCATCAAGGTGCGGAGCAGCGGCACGACCATCTCGGCCAGATCGGGACGGGTAGCCCGTCTCCCCGACGGGGTCACCTCGGTGTCCCCCTGAACTGCGTCGTCCGCCATGGTCAAGAAAATACCCGTTGACACTCCGTACGCAGGCACACACCATAAGCAGATGCTTACTAATTCTCCTGCGGACCTGGACCGCATACGGCGCCTCGACGCGCAGGCGGTCCGCGACAGCGTGTCCCTGGTACGCCAGGTGACATCCGACGACCTGCTCCGCCCGACGCCCTGCTCGGCGTGGACGTTGACCGATCTGCTCGCCCACATGACGGCCCAGCACCGCGGGTTCGCCGCGGCCGCGCTCGGGTACGGCGAGGCCCTCGCCCACTGGGAGGTCCGTCCCCTTCCCGAGGGCGTCGCCGGGGAGTACGGCGAAGCGGCGGAGCAGGTCATCGCCGCCTTCGCGACCGTGGCCACCTGCGAGCGCCCCTTCGTTCTTCCGGAACTGTCCGGCGGCCGGTTTCCTGCGGCCCGGGCCATCGGCTTCCACTTCCTCGACTACGTGCTCCACAGCTGGGACGTCGCCCGCAGCCTGGGGGTCGCGTACGAACCTGATGCCGAACTCCAGGCGGCCGCGCTGGCCATCGCCCGTGCTGTCCCGGACGGCGGCTTCCGCCTCACTCGGGACAGCCCTTTCCGGCCGGCACTGCCCGCGGACGACGGGGCGAGCACGTGGGAGCAGATCCTGAGGCTCCTGGGCCGATCGCCGGGCTGGCGGGACCCGTCTCGGGAGGCGGCAGCCGACCGGCACCAGGCCTCGACCGTCCCTGACACGACATGCTGAGGTCCTCGTGGACGCCTGGCCAGGCGCACGACCACACGGGCCCAGTACTGATCAGTGTCACCGACTTCGAGCTGGACAGGATCACAGACCTCCCCGGCGTCTACCGGGAGGCCCGTCGGCTGGCGGCCGACTGGCCCGAGCTTCCGGGAGCTTTGGGGATGTGGTTGTGGACGATCCCCACGGCCCGCCGGTGCGGCGCCGTTGCCGTCTGGAACGACACGGCCGCCCTGCATCACTTCATCGCCTGGCCGCCCCACGTCGCCATCATGCGCGCCTACAAGGGACGCGGCACGCTGACCTCCACCACCTGGCAGGCGGACGCCTTCGACTTGAGGGAGACCTGGGCCTGCGCACAAACCGAGCTGAGGACAGGACCGATGCGGAGACGCAGCCAGAGGCATGGACCCACCGAGGCTGGACCCGAATCCTGAGGCGGTTCCGATGCGGGTGACGTTTGGGCACGGTTTCCTCGTAGTGGACCGCAGGCTGTCCCGGACCACGCCCCGAAGTCTGGTGCTGCACGCATATCGCGTTGTGGGGCCGAGGGCGCCGCCATAAGGTCACCGGCATGTCTTTACGTCTTCGTATGCGTCAAGCACTGCCGGAAGCGATGCGCGCCCGTGACAAGGCTGCGGTGAGCGCCCTGCGCGCGACGCTTGCCACGCTGGACAACGCTGAGGCGGTGCCCGTGGGCGACGCTGACCTCCGCGGCCTGGCTCTTGAGCAGTCGCCGGTCGGCGTCGGCGCCACCGAAGCAGCGCGGTGTGAGCTGAGCGAGCGCGGTGTGGTGGAGGTCGTGCGTGCCGAGGCCGCCGAGCGACTGGAGGTCGCAGCGCGGTTGACCGCGCCCGCGCACGCCGACCGGGCCGCGCGGCTCCGCGCGGAGGCCGCGGTGCTGCTCCGCTTCCTCGACGATCCCGGCACCGCACAGGACACGGCGTCGCGCCGCACCCCAAGCGACGCGGGGACAAGCCTGGGAAGGGGCGCGACCACCGCCTGATCAACGGGGTTGTGTGAACTCCTGAAGATCGCGCGGTGGCCGCGGGCCGGCGTGGACCCTGTCCGCCGGCAGGCGATGTTCGTTCGACCAGGCCGTGGCCCGGAGCGCGGGCCGGTCCGGGCGGGTTGAACCCCGGGCCGCGGCCCGCGCCTCGACTCCATGACCGAGTGACGTCGCCCGGTCATGGAGGGCATCAGATGGCGGCCGGGGTCACGTAGGTGTAGTCGTTCCAGGAGGAGATTCCGCCGAGGGTGGTGACCGTGATGGTGACGCCCGAACCGGCGGAGTGGGGCGGGGCGGTGGCCGTGATCTGTTGGTCGGAGATGACGGTGAAGGGGACAGGGATGTTGTCGAAGGTGACTGTCTGCGTGGTGGCGAGCTGGGTGCCGGTGAAGGTGACCTCGGTGCCGCCGGAAGTCGGTCCGGCTGTGGGATCGACGGCGGTCACGGCGGGGAGATCGAGGTAGGTGTAGGTCAGGCCGCCGACGATTCCGCCCGGGGTGATGACGGTGACCGCTGCCGGGCCGGGGCTCGGCACCCCGGGGACCTCCACGGTGACGGCGGTGTCGGTGGCGGACTGAATGAGGGCGGTTCTGTTGCCGAAGCGCACGGAGGTGGTTCCGGCGAGGTTGAATCCGGTGATGACAGCGGTGCCTCCGCCGCTGTAGGGGCCCATCGGGGGCCCGCCACCGCCGAAAGGACTGCTGGTGACGGTGATGCCGGTCAGGACGGGGGCGGGCCGGTAGACGAAGGTCCCGAAGCCCGCCGTGCCTCCGGGGGCGGTGACGGTCACGGGGACCACGCCCGCCCCGGCCGGAACCCGCACGGTCACCGACGTCGCGGTGTTGGCCAGGATCGTCGCCGTCCTGGTGCCGAACCGCACGGCGGTGACCCCGGCCAGACCGTGGCCCCGGATGATCACGACGGTGCCGCCGGCGGTCGAGCCCTGGTCGGGCACGAGGGTCAGGGCGATGACGCTGACCGTGCCGTCGGCGGTATTGGTGACGTACAGGCGGGCGCCGTCCGGGGAGAGGGCGACGCCGGTCGGGTCCTGCCCCACCGGGAGGCTGCCCGTGGCGGTGTTGGAGGCGGTGTCGATCACGGTGACCGCGTTGTCGTCGATGCAGGCCACGTACGCGGCGGCCCCGTCCGGGCTGACGGCCACCACACGGGGGCCGGTGCCGACGGGGATGCTCGCGGTCACCGTGTCGGTGGCGGTGTCGATCACACGGACGACGTGCTCGCCGGCGGTGCTGACGTAGGCGCGGGCGCCGTCCGGGGCGAAGGCGACCAGCACGGGCACGTCGCCGACCAGGATGCTGGAGATGATGGTGTCGGTGGCGGTGTCGATCACGCTGACGGTGCCGTCGCCGGTGCACGCCACGTAGGCGCGGGTGCCGTCGGGCGAGACGGCGACGCCGACCGGGGCGGCGGCCGCCAGGGTACCGACGACCGTGAGCGTGGCGGCGTTGATGACGCTGACGACGCCGGCCGCCTGGCTGGTCACATAGATGCGGGAGCCGTCCGGGGTCACCGCTACGCCGACGGCTCCGGCACCGACCGGGACGGTCGCGGTGACCGTGAGTGTGGTGGTGTCGATCACGCCGACCGTGCCGTCGTTGTTCAGGGTGACGTAGGCGCGCGTGCCGTCCGGCGAGAAGGCCACCATGGAGGGCCCGGCGCTCGTGGCGATCGTCGCGGTCACGGTGTCCGTCGCGGTGTCGATCACGCTGACGGTGTTCGACATCCGGTTGGCGACGTACGCTCGCCCACCGTCCGGGGCCACGGCCACCCCCAGCGGAGAATCACCGACGGGGATGGTGGCATCGGACGACGACAGAAGTGCGGCAGTCTGCGGGGACCGCATCGCTGCGGCCGCGAGGGGGCGGGGAGAAGTCAGCGGGGACATCGACGAGCCTTTCTGAGCGGGTATTACGTCGAGAGCTCAGACCCCGGCTGCAGGAGCACAGCCCCGAGGGTCTTCCCTGGCGAAGGGCTCCGCTCGTGACATGCGGCCGCCCTCCAGCACATTTCCCGCGGCATTGGATGGGCGACCCGCCGCTTCACTCACTCAAAGTGACGCAACGCCAAATGGGTGACAAGAGTCAGCCCGCGCCATCACCCGAACAGCCCAGCGCGCGACATCGACGCTCACGCCTCCCACTCCACAACATTGCGCCCCTGCTGACATGCATGGACCAGAGAAAGGCCCTGAGCCCGCGCCGAGGGGCGCAGGACAGGACCGGAGTCTCAGTAGACGATGGAGACGATCCGGCAGACGGCTTGGGCAAGCCGGCGCTCGCCGTGGATGCGGGCAAGGGTCAGGGCAGTGCTCGGGTCGATACCGCGCGTGCACAATCGCCAGGCAGTCTCCGGGTCCAGCTTCACTGATGCGGTCGGCCGACCACTGGGTGCGTCGGCCAGTGACCAGCGGTCTGCGGTGGCGGTCACGGTCCAGGTGCCGCCGCCGGGCCCGTCGACGGCCACCTGGACTTGTGTCCCAACGGCTGCCGACACGTCGCGCAGTGTGTGGGGCAGGGCTCGCATGAAGGTGTCCAGGACTGTGGACAGGGGCCGGGGTTCCGGGTCCGTGCCCCGGTCCGTGGCATGGCGGATCTGCTGGCGGTGAGTCCAGTACTCGGTGAACTCCCGGGCGATGTCCAGCCACTGGGGCGCCGGGTCGGCCCCTGCCCAGGAGACACCCAGACCTGTCGTCTCGAGGTCGACGGTCTCGAAATGGCGGCTGACCTGGGCGCCTGCCTGTTCCAGAGCAGTGATGAGCGCGTCCGGGCTGTGATCGGCGTGGAGGTCGACCCAATGCTGGTTGACGCGATGGACGAACGCTTCCAGCCTCTCGCCGGGCGCGAAAGCCGGCTGGAAGCCGGTTGCTCTCCAGCCGAGACGGCCGTGGTAGTCGCCGAGGATGTGGGCGGCGAGATCGTGCACGCTCCAGCCGGGGACGGCCGTCCTGCTCCACTCGGCAGGCCGCAGGGCCCGTAGCACGTCGAGGAGTGACGCCAGCTCAGACGCGAACAGGGGGCGAGCGTCGATCGGCTTGCCGAGCCAGGACAGGTCGGATGCGTCGTCGAGCTGGGGACTCATGGTCCAAGCCTGGCAGCCTGAGGACCCGGTCTGCCGGCGCATACGGTCTTTCCGCGGAGGCGGCATGAATTCGTGCAACGGGCGGATCAGGTGAAGTCGGACGTTGTCCCGGACCAGCATGCTCGGGCCGCCGAGCTGGGTGCGTGCGCGGAGGTTCAGGTCGCGGCCGCCGCCCACCCTCCATCCCAGCCCTTGCTTCTTATCTCAACCCTTGCACCGCCTATCGACATTCGATAGATTCCCATCGTGACTCGATGGAAGGATGGGGCATGGGGAAGCTGACAGTGGGTGCGCTGCGTGCCGTGCTCGTGGTGGTGCTCGCCGGCACCGTGTTCGTACAGGCGATGATGGTGTGGGCGTTGGCCACCGACCCGGAGGACGGCTCGCTCCCGCTGACCCCGCTGCGCGTGGTCACGATCCTGGGCATGGTGTCGGTCCAGGTCGCGCTGGTCTGCGTATGGCGGCTGGTGACGATGGTGCGACGCGGAACCGTGTTCTCCCCCGCCGCCTTCCGGTATGTGGACGTCCTGATCGGCGCGATCGTGGCGGCCGCCCTCGTGTGGTTCACGGTCACGGCCATCAATGCGCCGGGCCAGCGGGACGACCCGGGCGTCACCGTCATCATGGGCGGCGTCGGCGTGGCCATCCTGGGGGTCGCTCTCATCGTGCTCGTGCTGCGGATGCTGCTCGCCCAGGCCGTCGCGCGCGACATCGAAGCGTCGCAGATGCAGGCCGAGCTGGCCGAGGTGATCTGATGCCGATCGTCGTCGACATCGACGTGATGCTGGCCAAGCGGAAGATGTCCGTGGGCGAGCTCGCGGACCGCGTCGGTATCACGCCCGCCAACCTGGCGGTACTCAAGAACGGCCGTGCCAAGGCGGTGCGCTTCGCGACGCTCGCCTCGCTCTGCGAGGTGCTCAAGTGCCAGCCGGGCGACCTGCTGCGCTGGGAGGCCGAGGACGCCGCGGCCGGATGAAGGGCCCCAGGACGGGCGTGAAAGCGCCTGGCGCCCACCGGCCCGTGACATGGCACGTGGACCGTACGGACGTGGATCGCCGGAAGGGACTGACAGGAATGTTGCCGGCCTCGAGGCACATGACTGCGACCGCGCAGGCCACGGTGAGGTGGGAGGGTTCCAGTCAGCGGCACCGGCCGAGGGTGGGGACCAGGGCGGCAGCTCGAGCGGAGGGGCAGCGCGGCGGCACCGAGTCGCCACGCGCCGGTGATCGTGCGGCTCGCCCGCAGGGCGGGGAGTATCTGAGCCGCCACGGCGGCACAGACATACCGAGGGGTTGATTCGGCAGTGGGGATCCGCCCATGTTCTATTACGTGCTCAAGTACGTCCTTCTGGGGCCGTTGCTCCGGCTGCTGTTCCGGCCGCGAACTGAGGGCCTGGAGCACGTTCCGGCGGAAGGCGCGGCGATCATTGCCGGAAATCACCTGTCCTTCGCGGACCCCCTCCTCATGCCCGCGGTCGTGAAACGGCGCATCTCGTTCCTTGCCAAGGCGGAGTACTTCACGGCGCCGGGTCTCGCGGGCCGACTGACCGCGCTCGTTCTCCGCGGTGCCGGGCAGATCTCGGTGGACAGGTCGGGCAGGGGAGCGGCGCAGGGAGCTCTACGGGAGGGGCTGCGGGTGCTGGCGAGGGGAGGGGTACTCGCGATCTATCCGGAGGGCACGCGTTCCCCCGACGGCCGACTGTACAAGGGCAAGGTCGGGGTGGCAGTGATGGCACTGACTGCTCAGGTTCCGGTGATTCCGTGCGCGATGGTGGGAACCTTCGAGATCTTGCCGCCGGGACGTGTTCTGCCGAGGCTTCGGCCGGTCGCGATCCGTTTCGGGGAACCGCTGGACTTCTCGCGCTTTGCGGGGACGGTCCACCAGAAGACGGTACTGCGGGCCGTCACCGACGAGATCATGTACGAGATCCTGCAGCTGTCGGGCCAGGAGTACGTGGATCGGTATGCGGCCGACGTGAAGGCAGGACAGGCGAAGGGGCGGCGGGAATGAGATCCTGCCGCCCCTTGGCGGACCCGGTCCGGACGGCGAGGTCGCGTCAGGCGACGGCGGTTCCCTCGAGCTCGACCATCTGGCCGGGGATCGCCAGCCGTGTCACCCCGAGCATCGTGGTGGTCGGTGCCACCCCGGCGGCGCCCAACCGCGACGCCAGCACGCCGTAGTGCGGGAACAGCAGATCGACGTCGGTGGTGTAGACGTTGAGCCGGACGAGGTTCGCGAGGGACATGCCGGCCTCGCCGAGCACGGCCTCCAGGTTGTCGAGGCTCAGCGCCAACTGTGCGGCCATGTCACCGTCATGCTCGGGCTTGCCGTCGCCGCTCATCGCGGTCTGTCCGGAGCAGTACAGGGTCCGGGTGTGCCCGGAGACGAGCTCACCCTGGTTGAACCCCATCTCCACCGACCATGTCACCGGGTTGACTGCCGTTCGTTCCACTGCCACATCAAGCTCCGTTCGAATCATGGGGAGTACGTACGTCCATTGGCGCGGTAGCCGCCATCGTTGACGTCGGTGTTCACGAGCCTTCCAACAAATCACGACACCCTTGGTCATGTATTCGATACGGTTTCTCGTATGCGCGCCGATCGGCTGGTCTCGCTGGTGCTGCTGCTGCGTCAGCGCGGTCGGCTGACTGCGGACACGCTGGCCCGTGAGCTGGAGGTGTCCACCCGTACCGTGCTGCGCGACATCGAGGCGCTGTCCGCGGCCGGCGTCCCGGTCTACGCCGAACGCGGCCGACACGGCGGGTTCGCGCTGTTGCCCGGCTTCCGCACCGAGCTCACCGGACTGAACCACGACGAGGCCCTTGCCCTGCTGACCGCCGGATCGGGGCGCGGCGAGCAGGTGTTCGGGCTCGGCTCGGCGCTCGCTTCGGCCATGCGCAAGGTGGTTGACGCGCTGCCCGAAAGTCATCGGGCCACCGCGAGCGACGCGGCCCGGCGATTTCTCGTCGAGCCGGAGACCGACCTGCTCTCACGCCGGCTGGTCACCGAGGACGTGCCCGACACGACGATGATCGCGATCCGGCGCGCGGTGCTCACCGGACACAGACTGCGCATCCACTACGCGGCCGCGGACCAGACACCACGGTGGCGCACGGTGGACCCGATCGGCCTGGTCACCGTACGCGACCGGGGCTACTTGCTGGCGACGAGATCCGGCGCGGACCGCACCTACCGGCTGTCGCGGCTGTTGGCCGCCGAAGAACTCCCCGAACCGGCACAGCGACCGGACCAGGTCGATCTGGACCGGATCTGGCGGGAACGCTGTGCGCAGTTCCTGTCCAGCGGTCATGTCGCCGTGGTGACACGGGTGAACCCGGAGCGGCGGGAGGACCTGCTGAGCACCGCGGTAGCCGTCCGCGCCGCGGAACCCGACCCCGACGGCTGGCTGCGCCTGGAGGTGACGTTCCAGGACTTACGACACGCCGAGTGGGCGCTGTGGCAGCTCGGCACGGACGCGGAAGCCTTGGCCCCGGGGTCGTTGCGTACCTCCCTGCGCAACCGCGCCGCCGCGATCGCCGCCCGCTACGGAGACTCGCCCTGAGAGTTGGTCGGGGCGCGCATCAGGGTCGTCCGGCAGCGACCGACGCCACTCGGCGTCGGTCCGCAGGATGTTCACCAGGACAACGGCGTCCTGATGGTCGGGCTTCTTCCCGGAGACGACGTGTGGCGGGTGCTTGGGTAGGGTTGGTGGACGCCGTACACCCGCCGGTGGAGCGGGTGGTGGCCGGCTGGGGGCGTGGCCCGTGGGAGAGGGGTTGGTGGAGATGGCCAGGCAGGCCGGTGCCGCCGCCCAGGCGCGCGCGCCCTTGAGCAGGCAGCGGATTCTGGACACCGCCGTCGCCCTGGCCGACGAAGGCGGGGTCGAGGCGCTCAGCATGCGCAGGATCGCGCAGTCGCTGGGCGTCGTGCCGATGGCTCTGTACAAACACGTGGCCAACAAGAACGAACTGCTGGACGGCATGATCGACGTCCTGGTCGGTGAGATCGACCCGCCGGCCGCCGACACCGACTGGAAGAGGGCTGTCCGCCTGCGGGTGCTGTCGGCCCGCCGCATGCTGCTGCGCCACCCGTGGGCGCCGGCTGTCATCGAGTCGCGGACGAAGGCGAGAGCCACCCCGACGCCCGCGGTGATGGAGTACCTGGACTCGATGATCGGGATCCTGCGGGCCGGGGGCTTCTCGGTCGACCTGGTCCATCATGCGATGCACGTCATGGGCAGTCGCCTGCTGGGCTTCTCCCAGGAGCTGTTCGAGGACGCTCCTGACCGTGAGCCGGATCCGGAGGCGATGCCGCCCGAGGAGATGGCCGCGCGCTACCCCCACATCACCGAACTGGCCATGGCCGTCACTCACGACGAGGCGTCCGTCGTCGGCTCGGGCTGCGACGACCAGTTCGAGTTCGAGTTCGCGCTGGATCTGATCCTGGACGGCCTTGAGCGGTTGAAGGGCACGGCCTGACGCAGGCGACCAGTCACCGCTGCCCACCCCAGATCCGTTTCTTCCTCGTTGGCCCCCGCTCGTGCGCGGCGCGTCGCGCACCCGGCCCTCCTCACCCCTTGACGGGTGTACGCCGTACACCTACCGTTGTCGAAGGTGGGGTGTACGCCGTACACCTTTCGTGTGACCGGCGCCCGCCCGGTGCCGTACCCGGCGAGGACGGCGGGTGGCAGTCGATCCGAAGGAAGTGGGGGAGAGGGCGATGAGGGCGATCGTTCAGGACCGGTTCGGTCCGCCGGACATCCTGCAGTTGGCGGACACCGACCGGCCCGGGGTCGGGCCCGGCCAGGTGCTGGTGCGGGTGCGTGCTGCTGCGCTCAACCCCTACGACTGGCACATGATGCGTGGCGACCCGTACGTGGCGCGGCTGACTCCGGCGGTGGGGCTGACCCGGCCCAGGTCCCGGGTGGCCGGCATTGACGCGGCCGGGGTGGTGGAGGAGGTCGGCGCCGACGTGCGCGGGCTCCGGCCGGGTGATGCGGTACTGGGCTTTTGCCCGGGCTCGTTCGCCGAGTACGCGGTCACCACCGCGGATCTGCTGGTGCCCAAGCCCGCGCGCCTGACCTTCGAGCAGGCCGCAGCGGTGCCGGTGGCGGCGGTGACCGCCCTGCGTGGCATCCAGATGGTGGGGCAGACGCAGGCCGGGCAGCGGGTGCTGGTCAACGGGGCCGCCGGTGGCGTGGGCACGTTCGCCGTGCAGATCGCTGCGGCCCTTGATGCCGAGGTCACCGCGGTGTGCAGCGCCGGCAACGCCGGGCTGGTGCGTTCACTGGGAGCCGCGCACGTCATCGACTACGCCCGCGAGGACTTCACCGACGGGCGCGTGCGCTACGACGTGATCCTGGACAACGTCGGCAACCGCCCGCTGCGCCGACTGCGCGGCGCGCTCACCCCTGCGGGGATCCTGGTCGCCAACGGCGGCGGCTCGCCCGGCCGCGTGTTCGGCGCGGTCGGCTCCATGCTTCATCTGGCCATGCTCAACGTGTTCGTCCGCCAGCAGTTGCGCGTGATCCTCCCGGCGGCCCCCGCCGGGCCGGCCCGCGAGCACCTGCTGGCCGTCACCGCGCTGATCGAGGCCGGCCGGCTCACCCCGGTCGTCGAGCGGACCTACCCTCTGAGCGAGACGGCTGCGGGCGTTCGCCATGTCGAGCAGGGTCACGCCCGCGGCAAGGCGGTGGTCACCGTGCCATGAGCACGCTCGCCCTCCCGCACCACCCAACGCTCGGGCGGGATCCGGGCCGCCCCTGCCCCACCGTCGACGACGCCGGCACCACTGCTCCGGATGCCGCTGTCAGCCTGAAGCGCATCGGGCCGGTGCAGGGCGAGAACCTTTGGCGTCCGGGGCAGCATCGGCCAGGCAGCCGGGCGGCTTTCGCGCCCCACAGGGCAAGCCGGGCCAGGCTTCCGGAGTCTGAAAGCCTGGGTACCGAAAGCCCGCGAGTACGTCGATTGCCTGCTCTGGGCCACGGGAAGGTCGGCGAGTTCTGGCGGTGCCAGGGCATCAGGATCGCTCCGCCCCGATATTGAAGTGAACGCAAGGGGACCATCTGCATAGGGTGACGGCGTGGACCCGGCTGACTTCTACACAGGCATCGTCGCAGAGCTCTACGGACCGTTGAAGTCCTTCTCCCCGGACCCCGAGCTCTATGCGGCCTTCATTGAGCAAGCCGGCGTGCCGGCACTGGAGTTGGGATGCGGGGACGGTGATCCTCTGCTGGAGTTGCGCCGACGCGGTCTGCAGGTCGAGGGCGTCGACTCCTCCACGGACATGCTGCGGCGTCTGCGGCGCCGGGCGGACGAGCAGGGCATCCCCACCACCGTGTTCCACCAGCGTATGGAGGCCCTGAACCTGCCCCGCCGCTACCGGGCGATCTTCCTCGCCGGGCCGACCTTCACCCTGCTCCCCGACGACGCCACCGCGCTCGCCGCCCTGCGCGGCATCCGCGCTCACCTGGCCGAGGACGGCACAGCCCTGGTGCCCCTGTTCACCCCCACACCGATCCCGGCCGAACAGATCGGCCGCGTGCGTACGGCCGCCGCAGCCGACGGCGCCACGCTCGGGGTGTCCGTCGCCGCTGAACAACGCGACGAGGCAGCCCGGACACAGACGACGCTTCTGCGCTACGAACGCCACCACGGCTCGGACAGCAGCGTTGTGGAGCGTCCGTGGGTTTTGCACTGGTACACCCGCGACGGATTCCAGGAACTGACGGCAGCCGCCGGCCTCACCGTGACCGCGGTCACCGACCCGCACGGCAAGCCCGCCGCTGCCGACGCCACCGACCTGCACTTTTGGCTCCGAGCCGCCGCCTGACCGCCGTGTCCTTGAGTAAGTGCAGGTCGGTACCCCGTACGGGCGTGTTCGGGGCGCTGACATTCCGTTGCGGGCGCTTTGCCCATGCGCTGGTCGGAGTTGAAGAGGACGCCTTTTGATTGCCTCCCCGTCGGCGACTCCTCGGGCGGTCGTTCAGACCGGCGCGATCTCGGCGATCAGGTCCTCGACCCGGGTCTTGATCTCGTCCCGGATCGGCCGGACGGCGTCAACGCCCTGCCCGGCCCGGTCGTCCAACTGCCAGTCCACGTACCGCTTGCCGGGGAAGACCGGGCAGGTGTCCCCGCAGCCCATGGTGATGACGACGTCCGAGGCCCGGACCGCCTCGGTGGTGAGCACCTTCGGGGTTTCTGCGGAGATGTCGATGCCGACCTCGTCCATCGCCTGTACGACGGCCGGGTTGACGGTGTCGGCGGGCGCGGAGCCGGCCGAGCGCACCTCGACGCGGTCGCCGGCGAGGTGGGCGAGGAAGGCGGCGGCCATCTGGGAGCGACCGGCGTTGTGGACGCAGACGAACAGTACCGACGGGCGCGCGGCGGGAGAGCTCATGAGCAGGGGCTTTCTCGGGGAGGGGACAGTCAGGAGGAGGCGAGTTCCGGTTCGCCGTGCGGGACGACGACGTCATCAGCGGTGGGAGCAGGGCGGCCGTAGAGCGCCGATACGGCTCCCAGGCCGAGCGCGGCTCCCACCACTTGGGCCGTGATGAACGGGGCGACGGAGGCTGGAGCGATGCCGGCGAAGGTGTCGGTGAAGGCACGGCCGATGGTCACCGCCGGGTTCGCGAACGACGTGGAGGAGGTGAACCAGTAGGCGGCCCCGATGTAGGAGGCCACCGCGGCCGGAGCGAGCGAGGCGCGTCCGATCCGGCCGAGGCCGAAGACCAGCAGGACCAGCCCGGCCGTGGCGACGACCTCGCCCAGCCACAGATGGCCGGCGGACCGGTCGTGGGTGGAGAACTTCACCAGCGGCCTCGCGAACATCGCGTCGGCGAGGACCGCCCCGCTGATCGCCCCCGCGATCTGGGCGGGCACGTAGGCGGCGACGTCCCGCAGGGTGAGGCCGCCCGGGGTGCGGCGGCCGGTGAACCAGGCGGCGAGGGTCACGGCGGGGTTGAAGTGCGCGCCGGAGACCGGTCCGAGCAGCAGGACGAGCACGCCCAGGCCGAAGACGGTGGCGAGGGAGTTGGCGAGCAGTTGCACGCCGACGTCACGTGACAGCTCGGTGGCCTGGATGCCGGAGCCGACCACCACCGCGACCAGCAGTCCGGTGCCGATGGCCTCGGCGGCGACGCGGCGGCCGAGCGGTGCGTTCACGTGGTGGCTCCGGGGGATTGCGGGGTGGTCAGGAACGCGGCGAGGCGGTCCAGGACGCCGGGCAGCACCCAGTAGTAGACCCAGGTTCCGCGGCGCTCGCAGTCGATGAGACCGGCCTGCCGCAGAAGCTTGAGGTGGTGGGAGATCGTCGGCTGGGACAGGTCGAAGGCCGGGGTCAGCTCGCACACGCAGACCTCACCGCCCTCCCCGCGCGAGGCGATCATCGACATCAGCCGCAGCCGGACCGGGCCGCCCAGCGCCTTGAACACCTTCGCCAGCTCCACCGCCTGCCCCTCATCCAGCGGCGCGGCGGACAGGCCAGGGCAGCAGGCGGCGTCCTGGCCGATCACCACAAGCTCTTGTTTCGACATGCGTCTATGTTGACGTTCTTCGATCCAAGGCGCAGGATGGAACTTGCATCAACAAACGTCAATACAAGCCGTTCAGGGCGCCGCCATGCCCGTCATCCAGGAGCGAAGCCATGCGTGAGCAGTCCACCGACCTCCGCGAAACCGTCCGCCGGCGCTACGCCGCCGCGGCCGTGAAGGTCATCGAGGGCGACACCGCCTGCTGCGGACCCGAGCCGGTCGAGGTCGACGAGAACTTCGGCTCCACCCTCTACGCCGCCGACGAACGCGACGCCCTGCCCGCCGAAGCCGTCGCCGCCTCCCTCGGCTGCGGCAACCCCACCGCCGTCGCCGAACTGCGCGAAGGGGAGCGTGTGCTGGACCTCGGTTCGGGCGGCGGCATCGACGTCCTGCTCTCCGCCCGCCGCGTCGGACCGACGGGCAAGGCGTACGGGCTGGACATGACCGACGAGATGCTCGCGCTGGCCCTGGCCAACGCCGCGAAGGCGGGCGCGACGAACGTGGAGTTCCTCAAGGGCACCATCGAGGCGATCCCGTTGCCCGCGAACACCATCGACGTGGTGATCTCCAACTGCGTGATCAACCTGTCCACCGACAAGCCCGCCGTGTTCGCCGAGACCTTCCGCGTGCTCGAGCCCGGCGGCCGGATCGGCATCTCCGACGTCGTCGCCGACGACACCCTCACCCCCGGGCAGCGGGCTGAACGCGGCGACCACGTCGGCTGTATCGCCGGTGCCCTGTCGTTCGCCGAGTACCGCGCGGGGCTGGAAGCCGCCGGATTCACCGGCATCGAGATCACCCCGACCCACCCGGTCGCCGACGGGATGCACTCCGCCGTCGTCCGCGCGGTCAAGCCGGCTGGTGCCACCCGGAGCAGCGGCTCGGCCACGGTAGGGGAGTGCTGCGGCGTCAACGCCTGCTGCACACCGAATGAGCAGGCCACCGACCCTTCCGCCACTGTCGCCGACGCGAAGGCCGCCAGCGGCTGCGGCTGCCGGCACTGATCCGCCTGGCCGAGAACGAGCCCGACGAGGACGGGTCCGGCTGCCGTCGGCAAGGCTCCTGCTGCTGACCCCGGAAGGTCAGCGCACGGCAGGCGCGTCCGCAGCCGGTTCCCCGGCAGACACCGGTTCGCACTCCGCCGGGTGGCGTTGCTGCCGGCCTCCGTGGTCGCCACGAGCAGGTGCCGCCCGCACCGGACTCGGCTTCCAGCCTTCGTCGGCACCGACTCCACACGCGCCGAACCGACCGGTTCCAGGCGGCCGGGCGGTCATGCCGTGTCAGAGCACACCACCGGAACTCGCTGGGCGAGGTTGTTGGCGAACCCGCCCAGGTTCCAGGGCTGTTCGACTGGCTGGGTGCTTCCCGCCGCGTCGTAGGCACGGGCGCTCAGGACGTGGTCGCCGGGGACTGCCGACCACACGCAGGACCACCGGCGCCAGGCCCACCGGTGTCCGTGATCCGGTTCCAGCTCGGCCGGATGCCACGTCACGCCGTCGTCCGTGCTCACCTCCACCGCCGTCACCGGGGCACCTCCCGACCATGCCCGTCCTTCCAGCGTGACCGCGCCGGGCACGACCACTCGGGTCCGGGACATGAAGTCGGGAAAACCCGGAGGGATCAGGAGCGCCCGGGGAGAGATGAGGGTGACCGGTTCGCCCACCTCCTCGGGCGCCTTCCTGATCCGGTAGGCGACGGACTGCTGGAAGCCGGTGAAGGGCGAGTCGAGGACGGTTATGTCGCGCAGCCACTTCACCTGGGCCATTCCGTACCAACCGGGCACCACGAGGCGGAGCGGGCTGCCGTGCTGGGGCGGCAGAGGTTCGCCGTTCATGGCGTAGGCCACCAGCACCTCGGGTTCGTCGCCGGTGGCGACGTGGAACGGAAGGCTCCGCTGGTAGTCCTGCTCGACACCGCGCTCCACGCCGTGGTCCGCCCCGGTGAACACGACGTCGACGGCGTCGGGCCGCGTTCCGGCCTCATAGAGGAGGACACGCAGCGGCACTCCCGTCCACTCCGCTGTGCCGACGGCTCCGACCAGCCACGGCTGGCTCACCGGCCTCGGCGTCAGCAGGGCTCTGCCGTTGCCCGCGCACTCGAGGGTCACGCGCGTGGTGATCGCGGGGTACGTGCGGAGCTGCGTCGGCGAAAGGCTGAGCGTGCGCCGTACACGGCCGCTCACCGTGAGCCGCCAGGCGGCTTCGTCCGGGACATAGGGGATGTCGTAGTGCGTCAGGACGTAGTGGAGGCCGGGCGGGGTGACGTCGTAGCGCATGGCCTCCAGGGGCAGGCCGTGATTCCGGGCGGCCAGGGCCAGCTCGTCCTGCCCCAAGCCCTCGCCCGGTGCGGCCACCCGGGCGGGAGTGCTCACGTCGGCGATGCGACGCCCCATGCCCTGATTATCGTCCGCCCTTACCGATCGTGCCTGCGCACCCTTCAGCCCAGGTGTGCGGGGTCCGGCGACGGCGGCAGAACGCTCGCGTGCGGCCGTGCCGCCGCCCCGGTGTGTCAGCCGATCAGGCCGAGTTGCCGGAGATGCGCGACGTCGTCACGGACGCCCCAGTGCTCGACCACCTTGCCCTCGGCGTCGAAGCGCATCCAGTGGATCTGCCGGAACCGGAACGAGCGCCCCGACGCCTCGTGGCCCATGAACGGCCCGTGGTGGGTTCCCTGGTACCAGTTGCGCATCACGACGACGTCGCCGGCCGCGACCATGTCCTCGATCTCGACGCGGGCATCGGGGAAGGCGGTGCGGAGCATGCGGATCAGCCCGCGCACCGGCTCGACCCCCACCTGATGCCCTTCCGGTGCGGTGTGGTTGACGATGTCCGGGGCGAAGACCTCGTCGAGGACGTCGAGTGCGCCCTGATCGAAGCCCTCTTCGTAGATCCGCCTCATGTTCCTCATGTTCCGCTCGCCGACCTCGGTCACCTGCGCGGATTCACTCGCTGTGTTCATGCTTCAGAACCTAGTGAGGGGCAGGCGCAGGGCCTATCCCAGGAATATGGGGGTCTGTCGTCGCGGCTGCGCTCGCGGTCGGGGAAGCCGGACGGGCGCGACGGCGCGGCGCCATCCCGGGATCGTGGGGGTACCGCCTGCCATGGCCTGTGGGGCATGCTCGGCCGCATGGACCTCACCGCACGCATCCGGCAGCTCGCCGCCTCCGAACTGGACCTCACCCAGGTGCGGATCGAGCTGGACCGGCTGCTGCGCAAGGCGGTCGGCTATGATCTCGCCGCCATCTCCACCGTCGACCCGTCGACTCTCCTGTGGACGAGCTGCTTCGTCAGCGGCATCGATGCCGAGGGCTCCGCCGCCCGTGAGACCGTCATCTTCGAGGGGGAGTTCCGCGGGACCGACGTCAACAGCTACGCACGCTTGGCCAACGCTCCCGTTCCTGTCGCGGGCCTGCACGCCGCGACCGGCGGCGACATCACGGTGGCCGAGCGCTACGAGCCCCTGCTGAGCCGCTTCGGAATCTGCGACGAGGTCCGTGTCATGCTGCGCTCGAAGACAGGCTGCTGGGGCTCGCTCACTCTGTACCGGGCCCAGCCGTCACCGCCGTTCTCGGCAGCCGACCTGGAGCTCCTTGCCGGCATCGTCACTCCCGTCGCGGACCTGCTCCGCCTCACCCTGCTCCGTGCCGCGCTCGCCGCTCCGGGCGACCTGTCGGCGCCGCCCGGTCTTCTGCTGGTGCAGCCGACAGGGGAGACGGTCACCATGACCGACGACGCCCGTCTATGGCTGAACACCCTCGACGACCGGGACCGGCTGCCCAGTGCGGTCCGGGCCGTGGCCGCCGCCGTCCGCACCGGTGACGGCCTGGCCCGAGCAGCCCTGCCCGGTCGGGACGGCCGGTGGGTCGTGCTGCACGGCTCAGCGGCGGGAAACCAGATCGCCGTGATCGTCGAGGGCGCCCGCCCCACGGTGATCAGCGAGGTGATCACTCAGGCGTACGGGCTCACACCCCGCGAGCGTGAGATCACCGAACTCGCCGCACAGGGCCGGAGCACCCGCCAGATGGCCACGCGGCTGGCCATCTCACCCTTCACCGTCCAGGACCACCTCAAAGCGATCTACACGAAGGCCGGCGTCAACAGCCGGGGCGAGCTCGTCGCGGCGCTGTACAACCAGCATTACGCGCCCCGATCCGCTGTCGGCGCACGGCCTGGTCCGTACGGGTGGTACCTCGACGACGCCACCGACTCACAGGGCGGAACGCCCGGCTGAGGGCACGGGTCCAGTCGCGGCGCATGCCGGGGAGAGCCGGTACGGGTCGTCGGCGGAGCCGCGGCGCGGCACGTGCGGATCGCCGTCCCTGGGCGTCAGCCGGTGCGCCTGCGCGCAGGCTTCCTCCCGCTGATCACGTCCGGCCCCCGCTGTGGCGGAACGTGCCGCTCTGCGTCTTTGGATTGAGCAGAACGCAGGATCTCCGGAATGATGCGGGCATCTCGACAGCGGCCCCTACGAGGGGCGCGGGGGGAGGGGCATCGGGTGGGAGCGTTACAGGACCTGGAGCCGGAGGACCCGCAGCGGGTGGGGCGCTACAAAATCGTGGCGCGGCTCGGCTCCGGCGGCATGGGGCATGTGTACCTGGCGCGTTCGCCCGGCGGGCGCCCGGTCGCGGTGAAGGTGGTGCGCCCCGAGCTGGCCCAGGACGGCGACTTCCGGCGCCGCTTCGCCCGCGAGGTGACCGCGGCCCGGCGGGTCAACGGGGCGTTCACCGCCGGCGTCGTCGACGCCGACCCGGACGGCTCCCCGGCCTGGCTGGCCACCGTCTACGTACCCGGCTTCTCCCTGGGCGAGGCGATCGCCGGACACGGTCCCTGGCCGATCCAGTCGGTACTCGCCCTCGGCGCCGCACTGGCCGAGGCCCTGGAGGCCATCCACGCGGCCGGAGTCGTCCACCGCGACCTCAAACCCTCCAACGTGCTCCTCGCCAACGACGGTCCGAGAGTGATCGACTTCGGCATCTCGATCGCCGGCGAGGCCAGCGCGCTCACCGGCACCGGCATGACGATCGGTACTCCCGGCTTCATGTCCCCCGAACAACTCACCGGTCGGCCGGTAGGACCGGCCAGCGACGTCTTCGCCTTCGGCGCCCTACTGGCCTACACGGCGACCGGGGTCGGCCCGTTCGGTACCGGCACCCCGCACGCGCTTCACTTCCGCGCCGTGTACGAACAGCCCGACCTGGACCCGCTCCCACCCGAACTGCGCCCTGTCGTGGCCGCCTGCCTGGCCAAACAGCCCGATGAGCGCCCCACCGTCGCCGACATCCTCGACCGGCTGACCAGCGCCGGCGAGGACAGAGGCGGCGATACGGCCGCCGCCACACTGCTGCTCACCGAGCCCGGCTGGATGCCCGACCCCGTCGCCCAGCTCGTCCGGGAACACACCGCCGCTCCCCTTCCCCACACCCCGCCCCCGCCGGGCACACCCCCAGCGCCGCCGCCCACGGCAACGCAGGCCGCCCCCGACTCCTCGTCTCACACACCGCCGGAAGCGGCCCTCCCACCGTCCGCCGAGCGGCCCCACCCCGAACCGTACGCGCCCCCAGCCGCCGCCGAGCCGATACCCGAGGTACACCAAGCACCCACTCAGACCGGCGAACAGCCCGGACCGGTACCCGTCCCGCCCGCGCCCGGCACCAGCGCATCGGATGCGGCAGAACTGCCGGCGGACCCCACACCACCCCCTTCGCACGGCCACCCCTCCGGGCCCCACCTCCCCGTGTCCCGGCGCCGCGCCCTGCTCGCCCTGACCGGCGCCACTCTCACCGCCGCGGCCGTCCTCGTCACCTGGAAGCAGCTCGACGACGGCTCCTCCGACGCAGCGCCGCCGAGAGAACCCGCCGGGAAGAGCAGCTCCTCTTCCTCTGCCGCCCCGAGTCCCAGCCGAAAGCCCGGTGAGCAGATCTGGTCCTTTCGCACCGGCAATTCCGTGGAATCGTCGCCGACGGTGGTCGACGGGACGGTCTACGTCGGCAGCCGCGACCACAAGTTGTACGCGGTGGACGCGGGCACCGGAAAGCAGCGCTGGTCCTTTCCCACCGGCGACTGGGTGCGTTCGTCGCCGACCGTGGTCGACGGGGTGGTCTACGTCGGCAGTCACGACCGCAAGCTGTACGCGGTGGACGCGGGCACCGGAAAGCAGCGCTGGTCCTTCCCCACCGGCAGCACAGTGCTCTCCTCGCCGGCAGTCGCCAACGGCGTCGTTTACGTCGGCAGCGACGATCACAAGTTGTACGCGGTGGACGCGGACACCGGAAAGCGGCGCTGGTCCTTTCCGACCGGCAGCATCGTGCTCTCCTCGCCGGTAGTCGCCGGCGGCGTGGTCTACGTCGGCAGCAACGACGGCAACCTGTATGCGGTGGACGCGAGCACCGGAAAGCGGCGCTGGTCCTTTCCCGTCGGCAACGGGCTGGCCGCGTCACCGGCAGTCGCCAACGGCGTCGTTCACATCGGTGGTTGGGACCACACGTTGTATGCGGTGGACGCGGACACCGGAAAGCGGCGCTGGTCCTTCCGCACCGGCGACATGGTCGTCTCGTCGCCGGCAGTCGCCGGCGGCGTGGTCTACGTCGGCAGCAACGACGGCAAGTTGTACGCGGTGGACGCGGACACCGGAAGGCAGCGCTGGGCCTTCCGCACCGGCAGCGACGTGACGTCGTCGCCGGCCGTCGCCAACGGCGTGGTCTACGTCGGTAGCTGGGACTACACGTTGTATGCGGTGGACGCGGACACCGGAAGGCAGCGCTGGGCCTTCCCCACCGGCATGATCGTGGACTCCGCGCCGGCGGTCGCCAACAGTGTGGTCTATGTCGGCAGCAGCGACTTCCATCTGTACGCGGTCCAGGCATGACCCCGGCCCGCAGGTAGCGCTTTGGGCGCATGCTGTCGAAATCGACAGCATGCGCATGATGGGCCGTTCAGCCGAGTCCCGTGCCATAACCTCGTGCATAGAAGCGACAGACGCCATATGCATCCACTTCGAGGAGGCGATAGTGCTCGGAAGGGGCGCGTGGTTGCTCGCGGGTGCCATGACCGTGGCCTGGATGGTGCTCGTCGGCCCCAGTGCGCCGAGCGGTGCCCTGTCCGCCGGGTCACAGCCCGTCGAAGCGGTCAGGGATGTCGTACCGAACCGGGTCATGACGTGGAACATCTGCAACCCCTGCGAGGCAAGCAACGTCGACCGGGCAGCGGAGATCGCCACGTTTGCGCCCCAGGTCATCGGTATGCAAGAAGCGTGCGTGCGTGACGTCGAAAGGATCCGGGACTATCTGAAGCGCCGTCATGGACTCGTTTACCACGTTGAGTACGGGGCGGTACTTCGGAACTGGGGCCGCTGCGGGGGAGTGCCGTGGAGTCCGGGTGCCTACGGCCAGGCGGTCCTCTCGGCGGCACCGATGACGGATCCCGTCAACGTGGAATACCCCGACGGCGGATCCGAAGACCGTGGGTACATGGCAGTCACCACCACTGTGGGCGGCCGCTCCGTCCGGGTCTTCAACACACACCTCGCCGAACGACGTCAAGAGGCAGTCCGAGCGGACCAGACCCGCGTACTCGCCGCAGACGTCGCCCGGCACGACCGCGCGATCGTTCTCGGCGACTTCAACGCCGTGCCCGACGCCCCCGAACTCACCGGGATGTGGGCACTCGCCGCGGACACAGACCCCCAGTGCCATCCCTCGCCCACCGGCACCTGCAAGCCGACCACCGACTGGCAGAGCAAGTTCGACTACGTTTTCCTGCGAGGCGTCGTCCCGCTCGAGCACCAGGTGCATCCGACCCCGTACTCGGACCACCACCTGCTGCGCGCCGACGTGGACCCGACTTAGCGAACGCCCGCACCCGGCGCTCAGCTGCGTTTCACCGGCGCCGACGGCATCCGCCTGACCTGTCGGTTGCCGACGGGGGCCGGGGGCGGGGTCGAGGTGGGGTGCGGCGCGTAGAGGAAATTCGTACCGATGTATGGTCGCGGCGTGGCCTCACTCACCCTCCCTCAGCTCACTGAGCGGCTCCACAAGGACCTCGGTCGCCCCGAGCGTGACCTGTTGGCGCCGGGCGGTCCCTGGAACCTGTCCCAGACGCTGCAGCACTGCGCCCAGACCGTCCGCTACTCCGTGACCGGATACCCCAAGCTCAAGCCCGCCCTGTTCCGGTCCACGGCAGGCGCCCTGGCCAAACGCGTCTTCCTGCGCCGAGGAGCGATGAAGCACCCGCTCGGCGCGGAGATCGACGGAGCACCGCCGCTCGACCCGAACCTGCCCACGGCGGAGGCCGCGGCCGGCCTCGCGGACGCGGTGGCCCTGTTCACCGGCCACACGGCAGAGCACGCCCCGCACCCTGCCTACGGACGCTGTACGCACGACGAGTACGCACGGCTGCACGCCATGCATCTGGCCGAACACCTCCCGGGACTGGCCGGCGCCTGACGTCGCGCCGTACGTCGGCGAGCGGGGCCGCCGTGACCGATACGGCCGTCACTGGCAGGCGTCGAACAGCCTCTGGGCACGGGCTGCCTCATCGATGCCGGCGGGCTGGTCGCCCAACGCGGCCAGTGCGCTCGCCGCAACGGTGCGGGCCGAAGCCTCGTACAGCGGCATCGCCGCGTCGCTGAACACCGCCGCCGCTTCGAGCGCCGCACGCGCCGCGTCCGCGTTGTCCCGGAGCAGGGCCACCTCGGCGTGGGCCAGCAGTACGAGAGCGCGCACGGCCGCGGGCTGGTCGGCTGTCGCCACTCGGGCGGCTCGTCGCACCCACGTCTGCGCGGCTTCGATGTCGCCCCGGGCGAGTTCGGCCTGGGCCAGGGTACGAAACAACAACGGCCGTTCCGGTGCCTCGACGAGGGGCAGTTCCCGGCCGCCCCCGCCGTCGAGCACGGTGTGCACGCATCCCGCGGAATCTCCGCACAGCAGCTGGGCCTGGCTGAGCACCCCGATGACGACCGTTCCCCGTTCCGGCGCATCCCCCCGCCTCGCGGTGACCGCCTCCTCGCAGATCTTGAGCGCGGCCGGATGATGTCCTCGCCACAGGGAGACCGCGGCGGCCACAGCCATGGCCAGCGCACGGGGCTCGTTGGTGCCGAGCAGCAGGGCCGCCTCCAAGCCGTCGTCGGCGTACGCGGCCGCCTCACCGAGGTTTCCCAGTCCCAGGTGAGCGAAGGCCGTCGCGATGAGCAGGTCGGTCAGCAGGTAGTTCTGACCGGTCCGGCGGACCAGGGCCAGGCCACGGTCGAGGTGGCGGAGGGCCGCCTTGTGACGGCGGTGAAGGATCTCCGTCCAGCCGACCAGCATCAGCGCGTCGAGGTACTCCAAGAGGCGCCGGTCCTCGGTGTCGTCCAGGACCTTCACCGCGGCGTCGAGACAACTCGTTCCCTCGCTCGCCTCCCCGGCGGAGGTGTGGGCCAGCGCCAGCAGCGCACGGACCCCCGCCACTTGCACCGGTTCGCCCGCCCCCAGGGCCGAGAGCAGCGCGCGCCGGGCCCAGTCGACAGCCTGGGAGAAGTCGCCGCTGCGCAGCTCGGCGGCGGCGACCTGGACCTCCAGTGCGGCGGACTGCGCCGACGAGAGTTCGGTGTTCTGCGCCAGTTCGCGCCGGAGCACGGCCGTCGCCGCCTCGAACCTGCCCAGAAGCCGCTCCATCACCGCCAGGGAGACGACAGCCTGCGTGCGCAGCGGATGCGAGGGGACGAGCGCCCACGTAGTGAGCTCGCGCAACAGGTCGCGGCTCTCCCGCAGGTGTCCGGCCGTCCCCAGCGCGGTCGCCTCCTTCAGCTGCAGTTCCCAGCGGCGTGGATCGTCGGCGCGGAGCAGGCGCAGGGTCTCGCGCGTCCAACGCGCACTCGTCGCCGGCGCACTGACCATCAGGTCGTCGGCGGCCCGGGTCAACAGCGCGACAGCGGCCTCGTCCCCGGCACGCGCCGAGCGCACCACGTGCGGTGCCCGCGCGACGGGCGGTGCTCCGCGTCGGGCCAGGCCCGCCGCGGCGCGGGCGTGCGCCCCGAGCCGCCAGCCCGCTCCCATCCCGTCATACACGGCGCTGCGCACAAGGGGATGCCGGAACTCGAATCGTCGGACGGCGCCCACGGGACGCACCAGATCCCGACGCGTCAGTTCGTCCAGTGCCGACAGCACATCGCTCTCACCGACCTGCGCCACCACGGCCGTCATCTCCGCGTCGAACGGATCGTCGAGGACGGCCGCCGCGTGCACGACGACGCGGGCGACCGGCGGCAGGTCTTCCAGTTCGTCCAGCAGCGTGGCACGCACGGACAACGGCAGCTGGTCGTCCGGCCGTTCCTTGGTCTCCGCTCGATGCAGCAGCGCCTGCAGATACAGAGGGTTGCCCGCCGTGGCGTCGAACAGCTGACGGCACCTCAGTCGGCTGACCCGCGGTCCGCACAACTCCGCGGCTGCGGCTACCGACAGCGGACCGAGTTCAACCCTGGTCAGGCGGCTGTCGGCGTCGGCCTTGACCAATGCCGAGGCCAGTCTCGGCGGTATCTGGCGGGGGCGGTACGCGAGGACGACCGTCACCGTTCTTCCCGGCGGATGCCGCACGAGGTACTCGATGAGCTCGATGCTGCTCTCGTCCGCCCAGTGCACATCGTCCAGGACCAGCGCCAGCCTCGAACCAGGGTGTACCTCTTCCAGCAGCTCCCGCACCGCCCTGTGCAGGCGGAAGCGCTCGGCGGGCAGCGCAGCCCGCCCAGCCGTGTGCCGGTCGGCCAGCAAGGAGAACAACGAGCCCTGCGGATCCCGTTCATCGGCTTCGCCCGATCCCGCACAGTCGGGAGTCTCCGGCGTGAGAGCGCCGTCCAAGGCGTCGATGAACAGGCCGTAGGGGATCTCGCTGATCTCGGCGCCACGGCCGGCCAGCACCCTCACGTCGCTGTGCGCCGCGAGCGCACGGAACTCGGCCAGCAGCCTGGTCTTGCCGATGCCCGGTTCCCCGACGATCTCCACCACCCGCGGCTCGCGCGCTGTGCGGTCGTCGAGCACCGCTCGCAGAACGGCGACCTCCTCCACCCGTCCCACCAGGGGCTGCGGCCGCTCCACGCGGGGCGCCCCGGCTCGTGCCCGTGGCCCACGGGGCGCGACCTCGGGGGCGGGTGCGAGCCGGTCGGCGGCGGTGAGGATGTCCTGATGAAGCTGCTGCAACACGGGGCCGGGGTCCAGGCCGAGCTCTTCGCCCAGCAGCTGCCGGGTGCGGTGGTAGACGTCGAGGGCATCGGCGGCGCGGCCACAGCGGTAGAGGGCCAGAACCAGTTGGCCGGTCAGCCGTTCGTCCAGGGGATGCGCCTCCGCGAGAGGGGACAGCTCGTTCAGCACGCGACGATGCTGACCCAGACGCAGCCGGATGTCGGCCATGTCCAACTGCGCGGCCAGCCGTTCGGCATGCAGCACGTCGCGCAGGGTGTTGAACCACGGGGTGTCCGCCCCCGCGAACGCCTCTCCCCGCCACAGCCCCAGCGCCGCCTCCCACCACGCCACGGCCTGCTCATCCCCGTGCGCCCCGCGAGCACGGTCCGCCAGGCTGCGGAACTGGTTGACGTCCACCGCCCCCGCTTCCACCGCGAGGCGGTAACCGCCCTGCTCCCGAACGATGTCGAGCCCCGGTTCCGCCATCGCGCGCCGCAGCCGGGACACATAGCCGTACAGCACCTCCCGGCCCCGCCGCGGCGCGCTCTCCCCCCACACCCGGTCCACCAGCGCGTCCGCCGACACCACCCGACCGGCATCCGTGAGCAGGACGCCGAGAACCCGCCGCTGGCGCGCGTGCCCCACATCCATGGGTACGCCGTCCCACCACGCCTCGATGGTGCCCAGCATCCCGAATCGGACCGGCATCGGCGCCCCTTCCTGCCCCCTGCTTGATCACCGGTCTACCGGCCTCTGATCAGCCGCTCCAGCCTGATTCAAGACTTTCCGAAGGTTTGCCGACGGCCGCACCGGCACGGTGGCACTCAACGACCGGCTCCGCGTCCCGCGGTGCGGCGTCTGAGAAGAAGGAGAAGCCATGCTCGCCAAGATCGAAGCACTGGGCACCGCCCTGCTGGAACGCGTCGTGCCGAGCGTCACCGCGGACGCCGCGGCCGCCCCCGGCTGGTACCACTACGCCCAGTGCTGGCAGTGCAACAACGGCCCGTGGGGTCACTTCGGCTACAACGCGCCCTGCGAGGCGTACTGGAACGGCTCCAGGTTCACGCGCGGCATCTGCGGCTGACTGCCGGCGGGCCCCAGGTGAACACCGCCCCCGCCACCGGACCTCCTGGTGGCGGGGGCGACCGCCCCGGCCCGCGGGCCGCCGCAACCGCCGCCGAAGGGAACGGCATTGACCTCACTGGAGATCGCGGCACGCAGCCTCATCGGCACGGTCTTCCTGATCTCGTCCCTGAGCAAAGCGCGCAGCCGCGCGGCGTACCAGGACTTCGCGCACTCCTTGGCGCGGATGCGCGTGGTCCCCCCGGCACTGCAAGGACTCGCCGCACCGGCCGTCGTGACCGCGGAGTTCGCGGTCTGGGCGCTCCTGGCGGTGCCGACAGCACAAGCCGGGACACTGGGTCAGCTCCTGGCGACGTCGCTGCTCGCCGCGTTCACGGTCGGCATCGCCCGGACCGTCAGGCGGCGCTCCGCTGTCACGTGCCGCTGCTTCGGAGCCTCCGCCACACCTGTGGGCGTCCGGCACATCGCTCGCAACGCCCTGCTCGTCGTCGTGGCGCTGAGTTGTCTCCTGGCGCCGGTCTCGGGCTCGGCGAGCGCGGGCGAGGCGGCGGTGGCGGCACTCGCGGGGCTGGCCATGGGCCTGGTGACAGCAGCTCTCGACGAGATCCTCGCGCTCTTCCGGCCCCTCACGGACATCGAGGCGGACGGATCCTCCACTCGTTTCCCGATCGAACCCCGGGAGTCCTGATGTACGTCCTGACGGCCGCCTTCGTGCTGATGGCGGTGCTCTGTCTGCTGAACCTCCTGCTGACCGTCGGCGTGATCAAGCGTCTGCGCGAGCACACCGAGATCATCGCCCCCATCCGGCAGCAGGCCGGTATCCGAACAGGCGACGAGGTGGGCGACTTCAACGTGCTCAGCGTGGACGGCGAACCGCTGGGCCGCGCATCCCTGACGCACGACAGCGTCGTCGCCTTCTTCGCACCCGACTGCCGGCCGTGCAAAGCGCTGGTGCCGGAGTTCATCCGGTGGGCGGAAGCCGACGAGAACGACAGGGCCCACAGGATCGCGGTCGTGATCGGCGACGCTTCGGCCTCCGGTGAACTGGTGGCGATGCTGCGCCCCGTCGCCCATGTCGTCGTCGAGGAGCCGTTGGGCACGGTCAGCACGGCCTTCCGAACGTCCGCCACCCCCACGGTGCTACGGGTCGGCACCGTCCGCGGCCGGACCGTGGTGACGTCCGACCGGGTGCTGGCCCTGCCCACCGCGGCCGCCGCATGACGGGGGGCGATCGCGTGCGTGCACGGTCGTGGAGGAAAGCGTTGCCGGCGGTCCGCGCCGGGCTCTCCCGGACGGTACGCCTGGGGGGAGGGGCATCGCTGCTGGTGTGCAGGACGGCACCCTGGCACCTGTGCGCCTTCGCCGTGGCAACGCTCTGCCGTGGGGCCCTCCCCCTGGCCACCGCGTGGCTGATGAAGCTTCTGCTGGACGACCTCGTCCAGGGGGCCGGACTGTCCGTCCTGGCAGGGCTGGCGGCCGCCCTGGCCGCGGTCGGCATCGCGACGGCTGTCATTCCGCTCGTGGCGCAGTATCTGCATGCCGAACTGGACCGCCGGACGGGGGTGGCGGCCATGGACCAGTTGTTCGCGGCCGTGAACCGGTTCGTCGGTATCACCCGTTTCGAGGACCCGCGGTTCCTCGACGAACTCAGCCTCGCTCAGGCGGCGAGCCGAAGCGCCCCCCTCCAGATCGTCAGCGGTTGCCTCGACATCGTCGGCCAGGTACTGCCGATCCTCGGCTTCGCCGGTTCGCTCTTCGTGCTCAACCCGGTCATGGCCCTGATCGTCCTCGGAGCCGCCGTACCGACCTTGATCGCCGAAGGACTGCTCGCACGCCGGCGCGCGCAGCTCGTCATGGACATCAGCCCGATGGAACGCAAGGAGTTCTTCTACAACCAGCTGTTGAGCACGGTCGAGGGCGCGAAGGAGGTGCGGATCTTCGGCCTGGGGGGATTCTTCAGGACCTCCATGCGGCGCGAGCGCCTGGCCAACAACGCGGCCCGCAGGAGCATGGACCGCCGAGAACTGTCCGTGCAGTTCTGCCTGGAGAGCCTGGCCGCGGCGGTCTCGGGCGGTGGCCTGCTCTGGGCTGTGGACGCCGCACGTCAGGGCAGCCTGTCGGTCGGCGGCATCGCGTTGTTCGCCGCCGCCGTCACGGCGGTCCAGGGCGCGCTCGCCGCGCTGGCCACACAGACGGCGGCGACGGCCCAGGCGCTGCTCCTCTTCGACCGCTTTCGGGCGGTCACGGTTCTGGGATCCGATCTGCCCGTGTCCGAGCGGCCCAGGCCGCTGCCTTCCCTGCGGCGTGGGATCGAGTTCCGCGACGTGTGGTTCCGGTACGCGGACCAGTTGCCGTGGGTCCTGCGCGGGGTGAACCTCTTCCTCCCGCACGGGCAGGCTCTGGCTCTGGTCGGACTCAACGGCGCGGGCAAGTCGACCTTGGTGAAACTGCTGTGCCGGCTCTACGACCCGACCCGGGGCGCGGTCCTCTGGGACGGGGTCGACATCCGGGAGATCGACCCGGCGGAGCTGCGGTCCCGGATCGGCGTGGTCTTCCAGGACTCCCTGCACTACGACCTCACCGCTGCCGAGAACATCGGACTGGGTGACGTGGACGCGCTGACCGACCGGTCACGTATCCAGGAAGCAGCTCGCCGTGCGGGGGTCCACCCCTGTCTGGCCGCACTGCCGCAGGGTTACGACACACTGCTCTCGCGGAAGTTCGTGCTGACACCGGACGAGTCCGATCCTGCCGTCGGGGTGCTGCTGTCCGGGGGCCAGCAGCAGCGGGTCGCCCTGGCCCGCGCACTGATGCGGCACGAACGGGAACTGATGATCCTGGACGAGCCGTCCTCCGGCCTCGACGCGGAGGCCGAACACGAGATCCACACATCCCTGCGGCGCTTCCGCTCCGGGAAGACCAGCGTGCTGATCTCCCACCGGCTCGGAACAGTGCGGGAGGCGGACGTCATCGTGGTCCTGCGGGACGGCAGGATCGTGGAACAGGGCGGCCACGACGAGCTGTTGGCGGCAGGCGGGACGTACGCCGGGCTGTTCACCCTGCAGGCCAGGGACTACCAGGACCAGTCCGTGGGAACCGCGCCGGGCGTCTCCGACGTGGCGGTACCCCGGTGACGCCCCGCTCGGCCGACGCGGATCGCCCCCCTTCCTTCGAACCGGCGGCCGGGAAGATGCCCAGTCGGGAAGAGCTGGAGACGCTAGCGGCCTCCTGGCCTTCCTCCACGTCGACGCCCTCGCACGGATCCCGGCCGGGACGCCTCACCGGCTGTCTCGCCCGCCTGCTCGGGCGCCACCTGGTCCTGGTCACCGTACGCGGCCGAAGCATGGAACCCACCTACTACAACCGGGACCGCGTCCTGGTGGCGCGGGGGACCACGGCCCTCCGCGACCGGGTGGTCGTGGTCGCCGACCCGCATGAGGAGGAGGGTTTCCTGATCAAGCGGGTACTCGCGACCCCCGGCGATCCCGTGCCGAGAGACCGCGTCCCGGCCCTGTCCCGCGTGCCGGAACAGCAAGTGCCCAGCGGAAAACTCGTCCTCCTCGGGGACAACCCCGATCAGAGCCTCGATTCCCGGCAGATCGGCTACTTCTCCGGCTCGGGCGTGCTCGGCAGCGTGCTGCTGCGTGTGTTCCGCCACCCCCATCGGCCCGGGGGCGACGAGGGGTGAGGAGGCGGCTCTCCGCCGCAGGGCAGCCGCACGGGGGTCGGCTGCCGCCGGGCGGAGGTTACCGGGCGCAGGCTCGATACATCGATACTTCGCGAGCCGGGCGGTTACGGGTGGCGAGAGGCTCACCGAGCGCCAGAGAAGGGACTCGGGCGGGCGGTGCTGGAGATCGTGCTGCCGGCCTGCTGGCCGCCGTCGTATGACGGCATGGCACGTTTTTGGTGCGGGGTCGTTCAGTTCCCGACCGGGCCGTCGGGATGTGTGTAGAGGCGGCCCGGCCGACCAGATGCAGCGGGCGCCTCCCCAGGACGCCTGTCAGCCGACCCCGGACCAGTGACCCGACGCCGCGCCCGCGGCGGCGCAGGCACCGGGACCCTGGCGACAAATCGGCCCCTGCTCAGCGCTCGGCGTCGGACTGCGCCGCGGCCTCGTCCTGATCCTGGTTCTGGGTGGCAGCCCAACTGGCCAACAGCGTCAGAGCGTCCGCAGCGGGAGTGCCGGGCTCGGCGCTGTAGACGGTGATGGACAGCCCTTCGTCGCCGGGCAGGTCAAGTGACTCGTGGACCAGCTCCAGATCGCCCACCGCAGGGTGCCGGAACCGCTTGGTTCCGTCGGTGTAGACGTGCACGTCGTGCGCACCCCACAGGGTGCGGAAGGCGTCACTGCGGGTGGACAACTCACCGATCAGGCTCTGCAGTTCGCGGTCGTAGGGGTTCTTGGCGACCTCGACCCGCAGCACGCCCACCCCGTCGCGGGCCACGCGCTCCCAGTCGCGGTAGAACAAGGTCGCCCGCGGGTCGAGAAAGACGAACCGGCAGGGGTTGACCGGCTCCTGCTGCAACGCCTGGCAGTGCAGGGCACGGGCGAGCGGATTGGCCGCCAGGATGTCCATGCGGTTGTTGCGTACGTATGCCGGCTGGTCGTGCAGGCCCTCGATGATGCGGAGCACGCTGGGCCGTACGGTGGTCCTCTTCGGGCGGCGCCGGACGCGGGCCGGGCTGGTGCCGGCCGCGCGTGCCAGGGCGTACAGGTGATCCCGCTCGGTGTCGTCCAGCCGGAGCGCCTGAGCGAGCGCGTCCAGGACACTGTCGGAGACCCCGCCGAGGTTGCCGCGCTCCAGGCGGGTGTAGTACTCGACGCTCACCCCGGCGAGCATCGCGACCTCGCCCCGGCGCAGCCCGGAAACCCGCCGGTGGCCGTACACCGGCAGACCCGCCTGCTCGGGGGTGATCCTGTCCCGCCGGGAGCGGAGGAACGCGCTGACTTCGTCCCGGTTGTCCATACGGCCAGAGTAGGCAGCATCTGTCGCGGATGGGGGTCCCTGCCAGTACCCCTCACGACAGGGACTCCCGCCCCCCGGCCGACACCGGTTGCATGTTCTCGAGGGCCGCCAGGGCAACCATCTCCACACCCAGGCGTGTGCGACTGGACGGTCCGAGACGGCAGGCCCACCCGGATGTACCAGGCCGCCGACAGCGTCCTGGCCCAGCAGGCAGTGAACGGCTGACGAAGCACCCCCGCGGCGAGCACGAAGCGCCGCACCGTCTGCCGACCTGCCCCGACCCCTGGAGACTCTTGTGGAACACCGACTGCTCGGCCGTACCGGCCTGTCCGTCAGCAAGCTGTGCCTCGGTGCGATGATGTTCGGCCCCTGGGGCAACCCCGACCACGACGAGGCCACGCGAACGATCCACCGCGCCCTGGACGCCGGCATCAACTTCATCGACACCGCCGACGTCTACTCCAACGGCGAGTCCGAGGAGATCGTCGGACAGGCGATCAAGGGCCGCCGTGACGACATCGTCCTGGCCACCAAGTTCCACAACCCGATGGGGGAGGACCCCAACCAGCGCGGCAACTCCCGCCGCTGGATCATGCGTGCCGTCGAGGACTCGCTGCGCCGACTGCACACCGACCACATCGACCTGTACCAGGTGCACCGGCCCTCGCCCGACACCGACATCCAGGAGACCCTGGGCGCCCTGTCGGACCTGGTGCACCAGGGCAAGGTCCGCTACGTCGGCTCCTCCACCTTCCCCGGCAGCCAGATCGTCGAGGCCCAGTGGGCCGCCCACGACCGGCGCCTGGAGCGGTTCGTGTGCGAGCAGGCGCCGTACTCGATGCTGGTCCGCGGCATCGAGGCCGACGTGCTGCCCACCGCGGCCCGGCACGGCATGGGCGTGATCACCTACAGTCCGCTCGCCGGCGGCTGGCTCTCCGGCCGCTGGCGCCAGGACGCCGACCTGCCCACTCCCTCCCCGGCCCGGCAGCGGCTGGCCGACCGTTTCGACATGTCCCTGCCGGTCAACCAGCGCAAGCTGGAGGCCACCGAAGCCCTCGCCCACCTCGCCGAGGACCACGGGATGACGCTGATCGAGATGGCCATCGCGTTCGCGCTCAACCATCCCGCGGTCGTCTCCACCCTCATCGGCCCGCGCACCCTGGAGCACCTGGAGACGCAGCTGCCCGCAGCCGATGTGACCCTGGACCCGGCGGTCCTGGACCGCATCGACGAGATCGTCGCCCCCGGCACGGTCATCAACCCGGCCGACACCAGCTTCGTCAACCCCGCCCTGGAGCCGGCGGCCCGCCGGCGCTGACCGGGTACCCGTCACCCGTTCACCGGAAGGAGCAACCATGCGGTACCGCAAACTCGGCAGCTCGGACCTGGAGGTCTCCGAGATCTCCCTCGGCTCCTGGCTCACCTACTCCGGCGGCATCGAGGCGGACGCGACGCGCGCCTGCACCGAGGCGGCGTTCGACGCGGGCGTCACCTTCTTCGACACCGCCAACGTCTACGGGCGGGGAGCCGCCGAGTCGGCGTGGGGAGACATCCTCTCGGCTCGCCCACGCGACTCGTACATCCTGGCCACCAAGGTCTACTTCCCGACGTCGGACGACCCGGCCGACCAGGGCCTGTCCCCGGCGCAGATCGCCCAGCAGATCGACGCCTCCCTCACCCGCCTGCAGACCGACTACGTCGATCTCTACCAGGCGCATCGCTTCGACCCGTCCGTGCCGATCGAGGACACCGTCGAGGCGTTCCAGAAGGTCGTCGAGCAGGGCAAGGCCCGCTACGTCGGCTTCAGCGAGTGGACCCCGGAGCAGATCCGGGCCGCGATCGACGTCGCCGGCCCCGATCTGTTCGTCTCCTCCCAGCCGCAGTACTCCATGCTGTGGCAGGCCCCCGAGGCCGAGGTCTTCGGCCTCTGCGCGGCCAACGGCATCTCCCAGATCGTCTGGTCGCCGCTGGCCCAGGGCGTGCTCACCGGCAAGTACAAGCCCGGGCAACCCGTCCCCGAGGGAAGCCGGTTCGCCTCCGCGGAGATGGCGGTGTCCCAGGACCTCGTCTACAGCGACGCCACCCTCGAAGCGGTCCAGCGCCTGGTCCCGATCGCCGAGGAGGCGGGGATGAGCATGGCCACCCTGGCGCTCGCCTGGGTTCTGCGCCGCGGCGAGGTCGCCTCCGCGATCACCGGCGCCTCCCGCCCCGAACAGGTCCATGCCAACGCCGCCGCCTCCGACGTCGAGCTGTCCGACGACCTGCTGACCGCGATCGACCAGGCTCTCGGCGACGTCCCCGTCACCGAACCGACCCTCGCCCCGGGCGCGCAGGCCGGCGTCAAGCACCGCTGACAGTGCACCACGGTCGGGCCCGGCGGCAGCGGGCCGCCGCCGCGTCGCCGGGCCACCGCCGACAGGCCACCACGCCGGCGTCGTCAGACCAGCAGGCCGCCGCCGTCCGTGACCACCACCGACCCCGTGCTGTAGCCGCCGCGCATGAGATACAGGTACGCCTCGGCGACATCCCGCGGCTCGCCCACCCGCCCGACCGGGGTGACGCTGACAGCGGCCGGACGCCAGCTCCTGGACGACGCCCGTCCTCTGCCGATCGCGAAGAGGGCGATCTTGAAGAGGGCGATCCCCGAAGCGAGCGCGACGCCGTTCTCGACGGCCTGGCTGGGGCTGGTGTTCGCGCGGTCGAGCCAGTAGGCGTGCACCCCCACGCCCTGGGCGCCTTCGGCGTCGAGGGTGTACGTGTCTCCGACGTAGGCCACTTCCTGTGGCTGGACGCCGAGGGGGCCGTTTAAATCGTTTCACTCGCTGCGCCCCCAATCACCTCCGACCCATTGACCATCTTTGGTGCGGAACCCTAACCTCCGGGCAATCGCCTTGAAACCTTTCACCAACCGAACCGAGGGTGCACCATGTCCTGGGACCTGTCGCGTCGAAGACTTCTCCAGCTCGGCGGTGCCGCGACCGCCTCCGTCGTTCTGTCGGGCACCAGGGCCTTCGCCGCACCCGATTCAGGGACGGCGGTCGCCGCCCCCGGGAAGCCCCTCGCGCCGACCGGGATGCTGGCCGATCTGCTGCCTCAGGCGCTCGTGACGAGCACGGGGCGGCGTCCCCGGTTCAGCTGGCAGGTGCCCGACTTCGGCGCGGCTACCGTCCAGCGCGCCTATCAGCTGCAACTGGCGGCCACCCCGGGCGGGTTCGAGGACGACCAGCTGGTCTGGGACTCGGGGAGGCGGCAGTCCGGCGACTCCACCGCCGTACCGTACGAGGGGCCCGCGCTGCAGCCCCGTACCGCCTACTGGTGGCGGGTCAGCAGCTGGGGCAAGCAACGGTCGGCCTGGTCGGAGCCGGCCCTGCTGGCGACCTCGGTGGAGAACGAGTGGGAGGCCGCGCCGATCTGGGTGCCGGCCGGGCCGGTCATGACCGACGGGACCCTCACCGCCCGGCTGAAGATCACCGCGGTGGCCGCCGGGGTGTGGTTCCGCGCCGCGAACACCGCCAACAACTACATGTGGCAGTTGCGCGCGGGCAGCCCCGGAGTGCTCCGCAAGCACGTGTGCGTCAACGGCACCTACACCGTCCTCGCCGAGGTCAGACTGCCGTTCGCGGTCACCGCGGGCGAGTGGCTGGACTTCGCCGTCACCATGACCGGCTCCACCTTCACCACCACCGTGAACGGCACCGTCGTCGACACCACCACCGACACCCGCTACGCGTCCGGCAACACAGGCCTGCGCAACGGCCTCACCGAATCCCAGGTCTACGACCAGATCACGTTCACCGCCGCCGACGGCACCGTCCTCCTCGACGACGACTTCACCTCCGACAAGGGCACCTTCTCCGCCGGCACCGTCTCCGGCGGTGTGCTCACCTTCCCCACCGGAGCCTCCTCGCTCTCCTCCTACGGCGCCGACGACACCTGGGCGCTGCTCCGGCACGAGTACGGCACCGCGGCCGGCAAGGAGGTGGCCGCCGCCGTCCTCTACGTCGCCGCCACCTCGCCGGGCCCCGCCCGTCAGTACGTCGCCAAGGTGTGGAGCAACGGCACCCCGGTCGGGTACGCCTCCGTGCGCTCCGGCACCGGGACGGCCTACCAGGCGTTCGACATCACCTCCACCCTGCGCTCCGACGGGAAGGCCAACGCGCTCGCCGCCCTGTGCTGGACCACCTCGCAGCAGAAGTTCCTGGCCCAGCTGGAGATCACGTACACCGACGGCAGCCGGTCCACCATCGCCTCGGGGGACCACTGGAAGGCGCGTCGCCAGGCCGGGCTGCTGCCGTCCAAGGGCAGCGCGGGCAGCAGCTACTTCACCGTCCCGCAGGAGTACTGGGACCTGCGCCGCGAGCCCGTCGGCTGGACCGAGCCCGGCTTCGACGACGGCGACTGGGCCGCGGCGGCGGTCCGCAGCGCCATCACCGACCTGGTCCCCGCCCCGATCGAGCCGGTACGGCTGCACTCCGTCACGCCCGCCTCCGTCACCAAGGTCGCCGACGGGCGCTGGCTGGTGGACCTCGGCCGGGAGATCGTCGGGGGGCTTGCCCTGGAGGTCACCGGCAGCGCGGGCGACACCGTCGAGGTGCGGCTCGGCGAGGAACTGAACGCCGACGGCACCGTGAGGTACCAGCTGCGCGCCACCAACACCTACCGCGAGGTGTGGACCCTGCGCGACGGCGACCAGCGCGTCGAACACTGGGGCTACCGCGGCTTCCGCTGGGCCGAACTGCGCACCACCGTCGACCTGTCGAAGGCCGTCGTCACCGGCCGCGCCTGGAAGCTCGACTGGGACGCGTCGCACGCCTCCTTCCGCAGCTCCGACCCGGCCCTCGACCGGGTGTGGGAGCTGTGCCGCTACTCCATCGAGGCCACACGCGGCGACCTCTACACGGACACCCCGACCCGCGAACGCGGCCCGTACGAGGGCGACGCGCTGATCAACCAGCTGTCGGAGTACGGCGTCCAGCGCTCCTACGCGCTCGCCCGCTGGTCCAACGACTACCTGGCCCGCCAGGGCACCTGGCCCACCGAGTACCGGCTGATGTGCGCGATCTCCGCATGGGAGGACTACCTCGCCACCGGCGACGACCGGCAGCTCGCCAAGGACTACGACCTGCTCGCCGCCAAGAACCTCACGTCCTACCTGGATTCCCAGGGCCTGGTCCGCAAGGCGCCCGGCTCCACCAGCCAGGATCTCGGCGACCTGGTCGACTGGCCGGCGGCCAGCCGCGACGGATACGTCTTCACCCAGGTCAACACGGTCGTCAACGCCTTCCAGTACGCGGCGTTCGACGCCCTCGCGAAGTGTGCGGCCGCGCTGGGCAGGACGGACGACGCCGCCCAGCTCGGCAAGCGCGCCGACACCCTGGCCTCGGCGATGCGGGCCACCCTGCTCGACAGCTCGGCCGGGCGGTTCGTGGACGGCGTCGGCACCACGCACAGCGCCCAGCACGCGACCGCCTTCCCGGTGGCGCTGGGTGTCGCGGACGGCCTGACCGACGAGGTGCTGACCAGGCTCGGCGACACCCTCGCGGCGGGCGGCATGAAGGTGAGCGTCTACGGGGCGCAGTTCCTCCTCGACGCCCTCTTCCGGCTCGGCCGCTCCGACGCCGCGCTCGCGCTGCTCACCTCCACGGCCACCAACTCCTGGCTGCACATGCTGGACGCGCTCAAGGCCACCATCGTCACCGAGGCCTGGGATCCCGCGCTGAAGTCCAACATGACCCTCTCCCACGCCTGGGCCTCCGCGCCGGCGAACGCCGTCGCCCGGCACATCCTGGGCGTGCAGGTCAGCAAGCCCGGTGCCGCGGAGTTCCTCATCCGCCCGAGGACCGGTGCCCTGTCCGAGGCCGAGGGGACCGTGCCGTCCCTGCGGGGCCCGGTGTCCGTCTCCGTACGGCGCTCCGCCGACGCGCACACGACCCGGGTGACGGTGCCGCCGAACGCCCGTGCCGTGCTGGAGGTGGAGATCGGCGACGCCGACCCGGCGGCGTACCGGGTGACGGGCCCGGCCGACGGGGGTGGAGCGGTGACGGCCAGGCCGTTCACCGATCTGACGGGCACGGTGCTGCGGATCGGGCCGGTCGGCTCGGGCACGACCGAGGTCGTGCGTACGTCAGCCTGAGCCCACCGCGCCGTACGAAGGGCAGCAGGCGGTCCGCCGTGTCGGCGGCGGCCGCGTCGACCGGTCCGGCAGCCGAGGCGTGAGCAGGTACCTGGTCATCATCGGGACGTCGTTGTGGGCGGCCTCGCCGATCAGGGCCCGGCCCGCAGCAGCCTCCTGCTCTCGGCTAGGACCCCTCGGCGTGGATGCCGTACTCGGCCAACCAACTGCGCAGTTCCTGGCGGGAGGTCCGGACGAGGCGCCCTCCGGTGAAGCGGGCGTCGTCGGTGACCTCCGCCACACACTCGGCAGGAGGCGTGAAGGACTGCGCCTCCTCGTCGGTGGTGAACTCGGCCTCGGCGAGCACCAGGCCCTGAAGGTGACCGTCGAAGACGTCAACGCCCAAGGGAGGGATGCTGAAACGGGTCTTGGACAGCACCCCGGCCGGCAGCGAGGCGAGCACGTCGTACTCGGCCGGCGACAGGTACGTATTCGTGATCAGGCCCTGGACGGCGCCGGGCTGAGGAACCGGGACTTTCTGGGTGAGCTTGAGCTCGCGGCGGCCGTCGGAGAGTTCGGCTCGCCGTAGTCTCAGGCGGGTTCCCAGCAGGTACCGGTCGGTGATCACGCGGCTGACGGTCACCGACGACGGCGCCGGCGGGTTGGCCAGCAAGAACCGTCTCTCTCGCTCAACCCGTGCGTACTTGCCCGGGCGAACCGTCTGACCTTCGAGCCCACCTGCCTTGTCCGTCATGAGGACAGCTTCTCAGCCGCCTCTTCTGCTGCGGCTCTAGCAGCTCTGTGAGGCGCTGTTCGGCGAGCACCCCGCCGCATGGCAGTCTGCTGGCTGAGCGGTAAGCCCCTCAAGGACCTCGCGGCTCAGGGCCCTGCTCTTGTCGACCAGACCTCCGCACAGGAAGACAGCAGCTCATGCAACCTCCCGTCGCAGCAGTGATCGAAGCCCACAGCACCCTGGCAGGGCTTGTCGCCGGACTGAACGATCAGCAGGTCGCCGGGGCGTCCTTCCTTCCGGGCTGGTCGCGCGGCCACGTACTCGCGCATCTCACCGACAACGCACGGATGTTCGCCCGCCTCGCGGAGCATGCCCTGCGCGGAGAACTCGTGGCGGGCTACGACGGGGGCGTGGAAGAGCGCAACGCGATCATCGAGGCAACAGCCGGCCGCAGTGCCACCGAGCACCGCGCCGAACTTGCCAGGTACACGGCCCGACTGGAGGCGACGTGGGCACGCGCCGACGAAGAGGACTGGGGCCGACCGGTCACCTTCCGCAATGCGGACCTTGCCGCAACGGTCTGGGCCCGCTGGCGCGAGGCATGGATCCACATGGTCGACCTGGACCTCGGCGTCCGGCCGGATGACTGGCCCGAGGAACTGGCCGCGCACGCGATCGACTTCCTTCTCTGCCGCCTTCCGGCAGGCACGCGGGTGCGTGCCGAGGACGTACCCCGACAGTGGTCCGTCGACAGCGGGCCGGGCACGGTGGTCACCGGACGGGTGCGTGACCTGGCGGCCTGGCTGGCCGGGCGCACGCCCACGGTCTCGCCCGCGCCGGCGCACGGACTGCCCGCCCTCGGGCCCTGGCCGCCCCACCCCCCGCAGCGACTCGACCGCGCGTGACGATGCCGGCCTTCAACCGGGCGCACACCGGGCAGCCATGGTGCGGCCCAACTGGCCCCGCCCCACTGGCTCTGGGGGTGCTGACGGGGCTGGTGGTTGTCAGTAGGGGCTGGTGATGGTCAGTGGAAGTACGTAACGGACTGCGTATTTCTCGGGTGGAGGTCTCCCGGGGTAGGCGGGGTGTCAGCGCAGGCGTTTACTGTGCCGACCATGCAGACGATCTACCAGACATGGGCGGAGACGGTCACTCTGTTCGAGCGACGCGGCTTCCCGCAGGCGTCCTACGGCAGCCTGGACGAGGACGAGTACATCCTGCACCCGGGGGCCGCGGCACTGCCCGGCTCGCTCTGGCTGGACGACCACCAGTACCGGCACCGGAATCCCTGGATCAAGGCCGGTGGCCGACCTGAGTACGAGGGAATCGACGGCGCGGTCTCCGGATACGTCATCGACGGCGACCTCCACGTCGACGGCAACATCCTCAACCTGGACTACGGCAGTCCGTCGCTGATCGTGCTCGGCGATCTGAAAGCCGCCAACCTCGTCCTCACCGGCACCTCGTACCTCCTGGTCCAGGGCGACATCGAGGTCGAGACCTTCATCGGCAACTCCACGGACCAACACGTCGACGTCCTCGGTGACTTGCGTGCCACGCTGGCGATCATGTGGGACGAGTTCCTCCCCGAGGTCGGCGGGCGCATACGCGGCCGGGCCCTGGTACCCGACTACGTCGACCTCGACGGCTGTGGCCTGGACGTCGAGGATCCGGAGCCACACGCCGGCCTGTCCGACCTCGTGGTGCCGGACGTTCTCATCGCCGGCGGCGACGCCTCCGGTGAGGACCTCCACCTCGCCGACGCGGGCCTGCGCTACGGGCACATGATCGACCGGATGCTGCGGGGGCTGCCCGTGGTACGCGGTGGGCGCACAGTCGCCCCGCTGGAGGTGCTGCCGCCGAAGGAGTGAGCCGAAGGAGCGGCAACTCAGCCACTGACCACGGACACGCGCCGCAGGGCGGCTCCGGTGCCATCCGTATGCCGTCCCGCATGTGACCGCCGACGCTCCCCGGGGGACCGCAGTGCCTCGGGGAGCGTCGGCATGGGAATCGTCCTCACGTGGGCCTGCTGAATCGCTCTGTCGAGCGACAGCCAAGGCTCGTCCTGACACCGGGGGAGCAGGTGTTCGGCGCGGGCTCCAGCGGATGCCGGACGGTCGATCCGAGGGGCCTCACCCCGTCCCCTGCCGGGCAGAGGATTGCTCCATGGCGTTGTCCAGATGAGTGATGACGGCCGGCACGTCATCACTCTCGGTGCTCCGGATCAGATGCAGGGCCGGCCGGACGAGGCCCCCCGGTCGCGCTATCAACCGTGCGAGCACGGCGGCCCGGATGTCCAGCCGCTCGATGGTGGCCTCGCGCTCCTCTTCGCTCTGGCCGGCAAGCAGGACGGCATTGTACCACGCTTCCTCCCGGGACTGACGGACACTGAAGTCGAGGATCCGCTCGTCGGTGCGGGCTCCGACCTGATCCAGCAGCGACATCAGGGGCGACAGGGCGCCGATCGAGTCCTGCACCGCCAGCACCACCCGCCCAAGGATGTCGTTGATCAGCAGAAAGTCGCGCCGTAACCCGTGGATGGCCGCGCCCGGGCTGGTCCGCGCGGCGGCGATGGCCAGATCGAGGTTGATGTGCGCGTTCACGCCGAGTATCAGGTGCTGGACGATGATGGTGTCGGCGTCGTCGAGCAGCCCGAACGTCTCGCGCCAACAACGCGGCCCGCTCCTGTCACGACGCCAGGCGTCGTACGCGTCGAAGTAGCGGTTGCCGAAGAGCGTGTCGAAACGGTCCATGCGGGCGCCGTCGTCGAACAGCCCACCGTGAATGGCCGTGCGGACCTCGACGGTCACCTGCCGGTACAGCGCCGCGAAGTACCCGACCCGGTCACCGGCGCGGCCGGCCTCCCGCACGATCCCGGCAAGCCTGCCCACGACATCGTCGATGTTCTCTGCCGCCATGCCCAACTCCCCTCTCGCATCCCCTTGTTCGGCCTGCTGTCGGCAGGTCGTTCACAGCCCCGTCCTACCACCGCACACCGGGCACGGTCCCCGTCCCGCAGGAAACGGGACGGGAGCCCCGCTCGTCTTCTCGCCACGGCCACGGCCGCGGCGCACACCGGGGAACGTGACTGCGCGTGGGGACAGGCACTGCGGGGCGGGGGTCAGCCGGTGATCGCCTGGGCTGCCTGACGTGCGTGGCCGTGGTGGTGGTGTACGGGATTTGTCTGGTGGTGCCGCAGTTCCGCGATGCTCAGCCGTGCGACGCTCCCGGGGGCCGCCGCCGCAGACAGGCCTCTTTGGTGTCCCGTAGTTTGTCGACGAGTTCCGCGTACGCCACCGGATTCACCGAAGCGGTCCGGTCGGCCAGCGTGAGAGCCTCGTCGACCGCGGCGAGTGCCTCCTTCCAGCGGGAGGCCAGGGCGAGGAAGCGGCCGATGTTGTTCAGGGCGCGGGCCAGTTCCAGGGTGTAGACGGCGGGATTGTCGGCCACGGCGCGACGGTAGAGCTTCGCCGAGCGAATGGTCGCCCTCAGGCCCTCGGCAGGCCGTCCGTTGGCAGCCAGACAGAGCCCGAGGTGGGTGAGCGACTGGGCCAGGTCGGCGCGGTACACCTCGGGTTCCGCGGCAGCCAGCCGTTCCCGGATCGCCACGGCCTCCTCACACGCCGTCAAAGCCTCGACGGGACGGTTCGCCGACAGGCGGAACCAGCCGAGGTTCGTCAGGGACATGGAGAGGAGGGGTTCGTAGGCGGCGAGGTTCCCCGCAGCGAGCCGCCGACGGAGAGCGACCGATTCTTCCGTCACCCCGATGGCCTCCTCCCAGTGCCCGGCCTCGGACAGGTCGACGCCCAGACTGGTGAGGGCGATCGCCAGATTCCCCTCGTGCGCTTCGGGGTTGATCTTCGCCAGGCGGCGGTAGAGCGCGGTCGCCTGCCGTGAGGTCTTCAGGGCTTCCGGGCGTCTCCCCTGCGCCGCCAGATGGTTGGCGAGATTGATCAGCGAGTCCGCCAGGTCGGGCTCGTAGGCCGCGGGGTCCTGGTCGGCGAGCCGGCGCCGGACCGCGACCGCCTGCCGCAGTGCGTCCGTGGCGTCGGCCGGGCGGCCCATGTCGGAGAGCTGGTTGCCGTGGTTGTGCAGGGCCTGGGCCAGGAACTCCTCACCGACCGGGTCGGCCGCCGCCAGACGGCGCCAGACCGCCACGCTCTCTTCCGAGGCGGCCAAGGCCTCTTCTCCGCGGCCCAGCATGGCCAGCCACAGCCCCACGTTGCTGAGGGTGCCGGCATACAACCCCTCGTACGTCTCGGGCCGGGCTGCGGCGAGCCGCCGGTAGGACGACACCGCTTGCTGTGTCGCCGCCAGTGCCTCCTCACCTCGGCCCAACAGAGCCAGGCCGGTGCCGAGATGTGTGAGGGCCGCGGCGAGCTCGGGTTCGTAGGTGGCGGCGTCCCGGGCGGCCAGGGGTCGGTAGGCGGCCACGGCCTCCTCGAATGCCTCCAGGGCGCGTTCGTGCAGCCCCGCGTTCGACAGGCGGTTGCCGAGTCTGCGGTACTCGGCGGCGCGGGTGGCGAGGTCGTCGTCGCTCGCGTCGGCGAGCCGGTACTGGGCCAGCCGGGAGGCCACCGAGGCGATGCCCGCGTCGAGGTCGACATGGCGGCGCAGCGGGAAGTGGGACTCGACGGCGGCCAGCAGCTCGGGGGGAACGTCGTCGAGCGCGGCGAGGGCAGCGAGTGCCGCACTTCCCGCCACGAGCGCCAGGGCTGGATCGGCACCGAGCAGCGGATAGAGGTACCCGGGCCCCAGGTGCGGCCAGCGCTGGGCTGCGGCGACGAGAAAGGTGACCGCGCGGGGAGTCCAGACGGGGGCCGTGCCCTGCTCGTCCCGGGACAGCAGCGTCGTGACCGTCTCCTGGGACCAGGGCGTGGCGGGGTAGTCGGCTGTGTGCCCGGGCAGGGTGAGCGCGAGGAAGTCCTCGGCCAGCAGGTCCGGATAGAGGGGTTCGAGCACGGTCCCGTGGTCAGGATCGGGAGGGGGATAGCAGTACGAGTGGTCGGCGAGCACCTGCGGAGCCGGCAGGGGGACGGAGAGCTCCTCCATCACCGAGACGCCCGCCCGGGAGCTGACCGGGCCGGTGAGGGCCGCGGCGAAGACAGCGTGGTTCATGACCCGCGGCGGAGTCCCGAACTCCCGCTGTGCGCCGGCCGGTCGCTGAGCCGGGCGGCCGCCGGCGCTGAACAGCTGCGCCCACTGAAGGTGTTCGCGGTCGAGGAGATAGACGGTGAGCCCGGCCATCTCCGAAGGCGGCCGACGGCCGGTGACATGGGCGTCCACCGCCACGAGCGCCGCCATGTGCAGGGCGAGCGTGAGCCCGAAGCCCGGCTGGTCGAGCGGGCCGGGCGGTGGCAGGGCCCGCGCCGGGACGGGGAGGCCGTACCGGGAGGCGAAGGCGTCGCGGGCGGCTGAGTACATGTCCGCGCGTTCGTCGGAGCCGTCCGGTAACTCGCCCAGCTGCTGGATGGACGTGCTCGCCTGGTGGTTGGCCAGCGCGCCGCGGAGCGCGGGCCAGGACTCTGCGGTCCGCGCCAGCAGGAGAACTCGCGTCCGTGTGCCGGGCCGGTGCAGGAGGGCGTTGCTGAGGAGCCAGGTCAGGTGGGTCAGCGGCCACCGGTCGGCATAGTCGACCAGCAGGACGATGCCCTGGCGGTCACCGGTTCTCAGGTCCTGGCTGCCTGGTGGCGGCTGGACGGCACTGGGGCCGTGCGTGGCGGTGACCACCTGCCACCCCGCCTCCGCGGACTCACGCAGGAACCTGTCACCGAGCCGTGTCTTGCCCTGACCGCCGGGTGCGTGCAACCACCGCACGGCAAGGCGCGGACCGTTGTCACGCCACTGCCGGAGTGCGGCCAGTTCGGGCTCCCGGCCGGTGAACGGGACAACGGAGAAACGGGCGTTGAGCATCCGGCTCGGCAGCTCGGACAGCCACTCGGCGTCGGCCTCCGGAGAAGGACGCCACTTGGCCAGCAGATAGACGGGCGTCCCGTCCCCGAACACGTGGATGTCCGCCCCGATCGTGCCGTAGGCGAATCCCGCGGTTGCCGTGACCCGCTGCTCGACATGCGGCTGCGGCTCGCCGAATCCGCCGGCCGTCACCGGTCGGCGGGCGGAGCGTCCGGGGGCTCTGGGGCGGGCGTGGCGGGCGCCGGCGGTGGCTGATGGACGATGACGTTTCCACCCAGCGCGGCGAAGACCTGTCCGTTGTCCCGGGACACGTTGTTCTGGACCCAGTGGCGCTCGTGCTGCGGTAGCGCGGACAGCGACCCGGATATCAGCGCGCGGAGCTCCTCGGCGGCGTCAGGGTGCTCCCGCACCAGGGTCTCCAGCCGCAACTGCCATGCGGCCAGCAGAGCTTGGCGCGCCTGGACGGCGTCGGACGCCCCGGCCACCAGGGAGGCATCGTCCTCCAGACACACGCGGACGGCCGTCTGCTGCTCCTCACCGGTTCTCCGGAACAGCCGGACCACGGCTGCCCGAGTGCTCGCCCAGGCATCGGTGGCCATCGCAGCGACGACGGCGGCACCGCCACTGGCGGCCAAGGCGGTGAGTGACTCATCCAGCATCGTGCCTCCCTGAGCCGGCCCCATGTGGGGCGATCCCGGTGCGGTACGGCCTGTCTCCCGTGGTCGGAGAAGGTAACACGGCTCGCCGAGCGAGGGATGAGGCTGTGTATGACCGATTCCTGAGCTCACCGCCTCCTCCCTGGGCGGGTGGAACGCTCGGCGCACGCCTTGAGAACCGCTTCGCGGTACGACCGCCGCCGCGACCAGCGGCTCGTTCGTCATGGGGAAGAGCAGCTCGCAGGCCGTCGACCTCAACGGAGGCGGGGAACCACCGGGCTTGCGAGCGGCTCTTCCCCATGACGAACGGCCGGGTGTCAGGCGT
>NZ_JBNCAQ010000014.1:101410-222727 GCF_049808595.1 Streptomyces aurantiaciflavus
GCGCCCCGCCCCCCCCCGGGGGGCGGCCCCCCCCGCCCCGCCCGCCCCCCCCCCCCCCCCCCCCCCCCCACGGCCGGTTGTCAGGCGTCCTGGGCGGGGAATACCCCGTCGACGGCCCGGCGCAGCGTTTCGCGGACAACTGCGGCGTCGTCGAGCTCTGCGGCCTGGAACGCGCCGTCGTGCAGCAGGACGAGTACGCGGGCGGCGTGGTCGGGGTCTGGGTGGCCCAGGTCGGCCGAGAGGTCGCGCAGCACCTCGAACAACCATGTGCGCTGGTCGTCGATGACCGAGCGCACCGGGTGGGCGCGGTCGGGGTACTCCGCGGCGGCGTTGAGGAACTGGCAGCCGCGGAAGCCGTCCTCGAGGGTCGCGTCGCCAAGCACGGCCATGACCGCGCGGAGCGCCTCGCGCGGCGACTTGCCGTCTCGCGCGCGCCCGACCGCGTCCCGGATCCCCTCTGCGGTGGTCTTGAGGTAGGCGGAGACCAGGTCGTCCTTACTGGGGAAGTGCCGGTAGAAGGTGGCGCGCGTGACCTTGGCTTCGGTGACGAGGCGGTCGACGCCCACGGCGTGGATGCCCTCCGCGTAGAACAGGCGTGACGCCGTGCGCAGCAGCCGGTCCTTGGGGTGGATGTCCGGGGCGGTCGTCATAGACGCCATCGTAGGGAAAGACCGATCGTTCTGCACTGTTGGCCACGCCACATTGCGTTGCGAGGAAGAATGACTATTCTTTCTGCCAGAAAGACCGATCGTTCTGCCTGAAGAGGATGAAGCCCCTTGAACACCACCCCCACGATCGTCCTGGTCCACGGTGCCTTCGGTGACTCCACCATGTGGAATGGCGTGGTCGCCCGGCTCCAGGAACGCGGCTACACCACCGTCGCCGCAGCGAACCCGCTGCGCGGCCTGGAGTCCGACGCGCAGTACGTCGCCACCGTGAGCAAGGCCGTGGACGGCCCGGTCGTCCTGGTGGGCCACTCCTACGCGGGCGCCGTGATCACCCGCGCCGCCCGCGAGGCGTCCAACGTCGATGCCCTGGTCTACGTCGCCGCGTTCCAGCCCGACGAGGGCGAGAGCGCCCTCGAAAACGCCGCCCGCTTCCCCGGTGCCAAGATGGGGCCGGACACCACCGCCGTGATCGAGCACGACGGCGAGCCGGAGCTGCGGATCCTGCCCGAGCACTTCCGGGACGTCATCGCGGGGGACCTGCCCGAGGCGACCACGAGCGTCCTCGCGGTCACCCAGCGCCCGGTGCGCCAGCAGGCGCTGACGGCCGAGCTGTCCGGCGAGCCGGCGTGGCGCACCCTGCCGTCGTGGGCGCTGATAGCGACGCAGGACAACGCCATCCCGGCCCAGGCGCAGGAGTTCATGGCGGAGCGCGCCGGGTCGCACGTCGTGCGCCTCGAAGCGTCCCACGCGGTGTCCATCTCGCAGCCGGACGCGGTGGCCGACCTGATCGTGGAGGCCGCCAGGACCACTCGCTGAACCTCCTCTCGCCACCGCCACCGCGGCGCTCGGCTCCGGTGGCGGTGGCTCCTGTACCGAGTCTCAGCGCCGGGACTCCGGCGCCATGCGCATCCCGCTCGAGCCATTCGGGCCTGACGTCCGATCGACGAGCAACGCAAGGAGAGCAATTGCCTTTGCCCTTACGGGCGTTCTTCGGTGATTTTGGATGGCCTTCGACCTCGGCCTCGCCTCCGGTTCCCCCAGCGGCAAGGGCCGGGACGCCCTGGCGCTCGCAGATCCGGATGACCCGGTGGGCGCGGGCCGCGGGCGACGGCACCCTCCAGACGTCCGCCGGGACCGGAACCCGGGTCGTCAACCCAGCGCCCGGTCCAGGTTGAAGGCCGCACTGATCAGCGCCAGATGGGTGAACGCCTGCGGGAAGTTGCCCTGTTGCTGACCGGTGCGACTGATCTCCTCGGCGTACAGGCCCAGATGGTTGGCGTACGTCAGCATCTTCTCGAAGGACAGCCGGGCCTCGTCCAGCCGGCCGGCGTGTACCAGGGCCTCGACGTACCAGAAGGAGCAGATGGAGAACGTGCCCTCGTCACCGCGCACTCCGTCGGGGCTGGCCATAGGGTCGTAGCGGTAGACGAGGGAATCCGACACCAGGTCGTGGGTGAGCGCGTCGAGGGTGGACAGCCACTTGGGGTCGGTCGGGGCGATGAACTTGCTCAGCGGCATCATCAGCAGCGCCGCGTCCAGCACGTCCCCGTCCTCGTACTGCACGAAGGCCCGGCGGTTCCGGGACCAGCCCCGGGTGTGGATGCGCCGGTAGATCGTGTCGCGGCACTCCCGCCAGCGGGACAGGTCGGCGGGCAGCCCGCGCCGGTTGGCCATCCGGATGGCCCGCTCGATCGCCACCCAGCACATCAGCCGCGAGTACAGGAAGTCCTTGCGGCCGCCGCGGGTCTCCCAGATGCCCTCGTCGGGCTGGTCCCAGTGCGCGCAGACCCAGTCGACGAGGGCGCACACGTCGTCCCACTGGGCGCTGGAGACGGGCCGGGCCCATTTGTCGTAGAGGTAGATGGAGTCGATCAGAGCGCCGTAGATGTCGAGCTGGAGCTGGTCCGCGGCGCTGTTGCCGATCCGCACCGGCCCGGAGCCGCGGTGGCCCTCCAGGTGGAGGAGCACGGTTTCCGTCAGGTCCGTGCGCCCGTCGATGCCGTACATGATCTGCAGGGGACCGGAGGGGTTTCCGTCGCCGGGACTGATGTGCCGTGTCACGAACTCCATGAACGCCTCGGCCTCGCCGGTGAAGCCCAACCGCAGCAGCGCGTAGACGCAGAAGGCGGCGTCGCGCACCCAGACGTAACGGTAGTCCCAGTTGCGTTCGCCGCCCATCTGCTCGGGCAGGCTGGTGGTCGGCGCGGCGACGATCGCCCCGGTGGGCGCGTAGGTGAGCAGCTTCAGGGTGAGCGCGGAGCGGTGCACCATCTCCCGCCAGCGGCCCCGGTACCCGGAGGCGGACAGCCAGCGCCGCCAGTACGCGACCGTGGCGGCGAACTCCGCCTCCGCCTCGTGGTGGGCGCACTGGCGCGGACGCACCTGCCCGCCGACCCGGTCGAGGGCGAACACCGCCGACTCGCCCTCGGAGAGCTTGAAGTCGGCGTGCACGTCCGGCCCGTCGGTCTCCAGGGGCACCGTGGCGGTCAGCGCGAGGGACAGCTCCTCGGACTCGAAGACCGCCACATCGCCCGCCATGCGGAGGGTGTGCGGGAGGGCGCCGTAGTGGAAGCGCGGGGCCACACGCGTGCGGAACGGGAGGGCGCCGCGCACGCACACCACGCGCCGGATCAGCCGGTGCCGCTCCGCCTCGGCGGCCCCGCCGGTCACCGGCATGAAGTCCTGCACCTCACCGACCCCGTCCTCGGTGAAGAACCGGGTGATCAGGACGTTGGTGTCGGGGAAGTAGAACTGCTTGGTCCGTGCAGGTACGGCCGCCGCGAGTTCGAAGCGGCCGCCGCGCTCGGCGTCCAGGATCGAGCCGAAGACGCTCGGGGCGTCGAAGGCGCCGCAGCAGTACCAGTCGACCGTGCCGTCCGTCCCGACGAGGGCCACGCTGCGCAGGTCCCCGATCAGCCCGTGCTCGGCGATCGGCAGGTAGCGGGTGCCCTGGTGTGCGTAGGGGTAGCTCGACATGTCCGTCATCGCACCTCCCTGGCCCGACCCGCACCGGCGAGGCTTCCAGCCTAGTACTCCCGTCGTAGATCGCTATGTGGCCCGGGCCTGGGGCTGTCTGCCGCCGACGGAAACCAGGTGACCTCGGCGTACTGCCTGGGTAAGGTCGGGCAATGCCCGAACTGAAGCGGCTGCATGCTGATCATGCCCCGGCGGTCCTGGCCTTCGAGCTGGCGAACCGCGCCTACTTCGCTGCCTCGGTTCCCGACCGCGGCGACGACTTCTTCGATCAGTTCACCGACCGGTACGACGCCTTGCTGGCTGAGCAGGAGGCCGGCATGTGCGCCTTCCACGTGCTCGTCACCGAGGACGGTTCGATACTCGGCAGGTTCAATCTGGTCGACATCGAAGACCACACCGCGGAACTCGGCTACCGGGTCGCGCAGCATGTCGCCGGCCGTGGTGTGGCGACCGTGACCGTCAGGGAGTTGTGCCGGCTGGCGGCGGCCCAGTACGGGCTGCGCACACTGCGGGCGGCCACCGCCCGCCGGAATGCCGCGTCCCAGAAGGTGCTGACCAAAGCCGGCTTCGTCCCCGTCGGCCCGGCCGACCCGGCCCACCTCTCCGGTGAGCCAGGCACGTGGTATCAGCGCGACCTCGGGCTCCAGGTGTATTGATCACGAGTGTTGTTGACACTGGTGGGTCTTGAACATGGCGAAGGCCTCCGATGTGGTGGAGCTGTCTGGGAACGCACCGCACGGAGGTCTTCGTGTCCCACCGTAATGCCCGGCTGACCGTTCACGGCAGGCGGCTGCTGGTCGAACGTGTCCGCTCCGGCCATCCCGTCGCGCATGTCGCCGGGTCTGGGGTCGATCGCCCATCGGGCGCCGCCGTCGGAGCGCAACGAGGAGCGCGGGGCGCCCGAGTGGGTACCCCGGACGCCCCTGAACAGGCTGATTGAGCTCGGCTGTGGTTGCCGTTGACGCTTTGGTTCGGCTCTCGATCTGTTGGGCACTGCCCTTCAGGCAGTCTTGTCCTGCTCTGGCTGCTCTTGGTCCGCGGTCGAGTGGGGCGCGTCGGGGGAGGCGTAGAAGACGGACGTGCCCTGCTTGGTGCGCTGGGCGTGGTTCTTGGCTACGAGTCCTTCGAGTGTGGTCCGGACGACGGTGGTTTTGATGTTGCGCTCGGGGTGTTGCTGCCCGAGTGACTGGGCGACCTCGGCTGCGGACCGTGGTTCGTTCTGGGCGGCCAGGTGCTCGCGGACCAGGGAGACGAGCGAGGGCTGAGCCGGCTCGGCAGTGGTGGTCGGGGCTGCCTTCTTCTTGCCGGCCGGCTTGCGGGCCGGCGGGGCGGACTTCTTGGCCTTGGTCTGCTTGGCGGTGCCTGCCGCGGCCGTGGCCTTCTTGCGGGGGGCGGGTACTGCCGTGACCGGTTCGTCCGCCGGTGCGGCGGGGGAGGGCTCGATGCCGAGGGCCTGCTGGACGTTCAGCAGGACGGTGCGGTCCTTTTCCAGAGTCGCCAACTGCTCTTGTAGCGTCGCGATTTCACCGGCGATGCGTTCCTGTTCCTTGACGTTGCGCTCCAGGTCACTGGCCACCTGGGCTGCGTACTGGGAGGTCACCCCGTTCGGTGCGGTCGTGGTGTCAGACATGATTGTCACGCTCCTTCATGGCCCTCACAGGCCAGGGCCGGGGACCCTTGTTGTGTGTGGGAGTTGATACGCACCCTTTCCAACGGGTCCTGCGTCCGTCAGTTACTGCTCTGTCGTGTTGTAGTGATACTACGGATGAGAGGTTGGTTGTTCTCTTCTGCAAGGCTCGGCACTGCTGGGCAGGGAGCAGGCAATGGGTCGGTACCGGCGCCTTCCCGTGCTGTGTGCGGGGTGCGGTGGTGCCTTGCGGCTGTTGTGCCACAGCACGTCGTCGGTGTCCTGCGGGTGTTGCCAGGTGATGACAACACGGACGGTCACCAGCCGATCGAGGAGTTCCACGGTCTGCTGCGATGAGTGCCCGCACAAGCGGGCGACGACTCCATGTCTGCCAAGGGCCTCCTCGCGTTCACGCGCAAGGCGCACTGGAGGGCCGGCAGCCGGACAGCCGAGAACGGGCGACATGCGGACGCGCGGAAGCGCGGAGCTCGGCAGGGTGCAGGTGGACCACCGTCACGTTTGACACCCGGGACGTGAGACAGCGGCCCTCACATCCGATGGGTTCGGGTGCGCAGGCGGTCGATCTCAGCGAGCACCCGGTCCACATGTGGACGCACCTGTGCCTGCACTCCGTCGCTCCAACTCTCCTCGCAATAGCGGGAGTTGAGATACAGCTGCCTGGCGTGTTCGAGGGCGGCGCGGTGCTCGGGCGGGAGCTGGGCGAGGGCCCAGTCGGCGGCGGCGTCCTTCGACTTGATCTGGCCAGTGGCGAGCGTGGTCCAGATGCGGGCGAAGGTCAGCAGGACGTTGCGGGTGTCGCTGTCCAGGTCGTCGAGCAGGCCTGGGACACCCGCCACGCTCGCCCGGACCAGGTCGGCCTGCGGGACCGGGTCGAGAACCTGCGCCGGGCGCGGGCCGGTGAGGGGGTGGTCGCCGGCCAGCGCCATGGTGATCAGCAGGGCCAGATCGGGCATCGGCTCCGGCTGGGGGACCTCCCCGGCCTCGTACTCCGCACGCAGCCACTCGCCGTAGAGGAAGTCGCCGGTCGGCGGGTATCGCCACGGTCGGACCTCGGACTGGACGACCACGGTGAGCTCGACCGGGCGGACCTTGTTTCGGGGGTCGGAGATCCGGAGCAGTCCATCGAGGAGTGTCCGTCGATCCTGTTCGTCCATTCGCCGCCGGGAGACGACCAGCACGTCCAGGTCGCTGGCCGGCCTGAGGCCGCCGAGCACGGAGGAGCCGTGGAGGTAGGTACCGATGACGTCTTGGCCCAGCACACCGTCGACAAGGCCCACGATCTCCTGAACCTGATGCACTGCATCAGCGTCTCCCGTCATCCGCTGGACCGCACAGCATTTTCTGATGTCGGCTGGTCAGGCAGATGCGGGGATGCCGCGGGCAGGGCCGGTCCCGGTGATGAAGCCGCCGATGGTGCCTGGCCGGCACCGGAGGCGTCTGCGCCGATTACGGACAAGCGTTGCCCGGTGGTCGAGGGCTACGACGGCGAGGTTGGCAGGCTGGGTTTGACTGGTGCTCATACCCCCTCGACCGGGTTGAGGTCGGGCGAGTGGGCGGGCAGCAGGAACAACAACGGCAGCCACTCGCGCTCGGCGATCAGCTCACGGCCGGGTGCGGGAGCCGGGCCGCGCAGCGATCAGTCAAGCCACCGACAGACGCCCCGAGCGCCGCCCGCTCACCGTCACCTGTGGTGCTCCCGCGCCCGTGTCCCCGCGTCGGCAGGATCGCTTCGGAAGATCCGGTCCAGGTGGTGGTCCAGGACCGCGGCGGCCGACTCCGGGCTGCGCTGGCCGACAAGGATGCTGGTGCCGAGTCCCGCAGACATGGCGAGCAGGCTGACAGCTTCCAGTCGCGCGTCCGCACCAGGCTGAAGGAGACCGCTCTCCCCTGCCTGCCTGAGGAGTTCGACAAGGGCGCTCTCGGCGGCATCAGGGTTCTTGATGAAGGGCTGAGAGGCGAGCGCCTGGTCGGTGACGGACAGAACGGCGTAGGACGTGTAGACGAGGTGGAAGGTGCGACTCTCCTCGTCGGTCGGCAATGCCGCCATCAGCATCGCCTCGATCATCGCGCGCGGTCCCGGACTCCGGCCGGCGGCGCGAAGCCGCGCGGTGACCCGGCTCCCGAATCTCTCGGCCAGATGCTGCAGCCCGTAGAGCAGCAGATTCTCTTTGGTCTCGAAGTAGTACTGCACCAGCCGCAGTGAGACGCCCGCCTCCGCTGCCACATCGCGCATACCCACGGCGTGCAGCCCACGTCGCGCCGCCACCTGAAGGAGCGCCTCGGCGATCTCGGTACGCCGCTCTGCGTGGTCCACGCGCTTGGGCATCGACCGCTCCTTCGCTCGCTGTCTCCACTGGCCGGTTGGTTCCACCCACCTTGATGATACAGCCGTATCATCAAGGTGATACGTTCGTACCACAAAACATCGACAGGACAACCGGAGGTGGCCGTGTCCCAGACCACGACCCGTACCCAGGCCGACGTCGGCCGCTATGTGAGCGATGACTGGCGCGACCGCTACTTCGCGGCCTGCGATGCGGTCTATGCGCTGGGAGCGCCCGCTCGCGCGGAAACGGACGTGGAGACTTCCTTCGGCACCACGCACGTCTACGAGTACGGCCCCACGGACCCGGCCGCCCAGTCGCGCACCCCCGTCGTCCTGGTGCACGGAGCGGGCTCCTGCTCTGCGATGTGGTACCCGAACACCCCCGCTCTCAGCGCCGCCCGTCCGGTCTACGCGATCGACACCCCAGGCGATCCCGGACGCAGCGTCCAGCGCGGACCCATCCATCAACCCGAACGCGCCGCACAGTGGCTGGACGAGACACTCGCCGCGCTCGGCCTCGAACGCGTGCACCTGGTCGGCTCCTCCTACGGCGGATGGCTGGCCCTGAACCAAGCGCACCGCAAGCCCGACCGCCTGGCCTCGGTCACGCTCCTCGACCCCGGCGGCCTGGAAAAGGTAGGTCTGCGCTTCTTCGTCTGGATCTTCGCCAGCCTGTTCGCGACCTTCGCACCCAAGGCGCTACGCCCACGACTGGCAGCGTGGCTGGAACAGCCGGTCCTCGTCGTGCCGGAGCTACGCACCATGATCAGGCTGGGCGTTCGCGCTTACCGCATACGCCGTCCCGCCCCACTGCCTCTGTCCGAGGACGAACTGTCCACCATCCACACGCCGCTCTACCTGTTGCTCGGTAAGCGAAGCCTGCTCGTGCACCCGCACAGGCAGGTCGAGCGCGTCCCACGCCTGATACCAGGCGCCCGCGCCGAAATCATCTCCGACACCGGCCACGGACCCCAGATCGACCACGCGGACGAGGTCAACCGCCGGATGCTGAGCTTCATGGATTCCGTCGACTGACACCCCCCCACATCCGACGGGCCCGGGGACGGCGGATCCCCCTGCCGGGTGCTCTCGCGCGAGACCCGTGGTATCGCCTGATGCCTTGCCGCGGGATCACGTAGGCCAGTGTTCAGGGCCACGGCAGCGGGCGATCATCGGTCCTCAGAGCCCGCCGTCGGGATCGTGTCGAGTGACGGTCGTCGGATCAGTGCGGGCGGTCAGGGTGGTCAGGTAGTCGTCCAGGAGCTCGACTTGCCGCTGTGGCGGGAACGTCGCCGGGGCGAACAGGGCCTGGACCACCAGGCCGAGAACGAAGGACTGAGCGCCGGCCGCGATGTGTACGGGGTTGCCAGGGGGCAGTTCGCCGAGTTCCTGGGCTGCGGCCACCCGGTCGGTCAGCCTGTCGCGGCTTTGGGCGTACTTGCGGGCGTAGTCCGTGCACAGGTCAGGGTCCGCGAGTGCGGCGTCCCAGGAGGAGACCCAGATCCGGTTGCTGTCGGTGGCCTCCGGGGTCAGCGGCAGGATGTCCAGCAGTGCGTCCCTGAGGGCGGCCAGACCTTTGCCCGTATGGCGGCGAGGGCGGGAGACGGTGCGCTGTTCGAGCAGGTCAAGCGCGTACTCCACCAAGGCGCGCTTGGTGGGGAAGTAGTGCGTGAGCAGGCCGGTGGTCGCGCCGAGTTCGGCGGCGACGGCGCGCAGGGTCAGGCCGGCGAAGCCGCGTGTGGCCATGACCTGCCAGACCGCTTCTGAGACGTCGCGTCGGCGGGCCTCGTGATCTCCCTTGGTGCGTGGCATGCTGTCACGGTACATTGACGTAACGTTTGTTATGTGAATGGGGAGGCGCTCATGTTCTCGCTGTCGCTGCGCGACGGTGCTCGCCTTGCTCCGCTGGAGGTATGGCATGCCGGGGAGTTCGCTGACCATGTGGACCGGGCGCGCGAGCACATTCGTCCGTGGGTCGGGCCCGCGTTCGTCACCGACGATGTGGACGGGGCGCGGGCCACGCTCAAGCGGTATGCCGAACGCCAGGCCGGCGACGGCGCCCGCCTGTACGGCATCTGGCGGGATGGGGTGCTGGTCGGCGGTGTGATGTTCACCGATTTCGACGCTGCTGTCGGTTCGTGTGAGATCGGTTGCTGGCTGGAGTCGTCCGCTGAGGGCCACGGCCTCGTCACGCAAGCGTGTGGCGCGTTGTTGGACTGGGCGTTCACGTCCCGGGGGCTGCACCGGGCCGAGTGGCACTGCCGGGCCGACAACGACCGCAGCTCAGCGGTGGCCAAGCGGCTGGGCATGACGCTGGAGGGCGTACGGCGCAAGGCATGGCCGTACGAGGGCGTGCGCTACGACAAGCAGCTCTGGGCGATCCTTGCTCCCGAATGGCGAGCGCAGGGTCACTGACGGGCGACGGCTCTGCCAGACCAACATGCAGTCGCTTCAAGACCCTTGCGAAGCACAAGTACGACGGGTGCTCGCCGTCCTGCGTGAGGTGAGCGGCGCGAAGCAGCGGTCGCGCTTCCAGGTCCGGCGTCTCCTGCCGGAGAGGGCAGCCCGCTCAAAACGCGGCTTGGATGTGTGGTGCGGGGTCTTGGAGCCCCACCCGCGGTGTGGAGCTGGTACATCACTCGAGCCCACAGCGAGCCGGGGACCGTCCCCGCGAGCACGGAGAACCGTGACGTCGGCCTTCACGGCCACAACGGCTCGTGAAGGCCAACGTCACGCTCGCGTCCAGGCGTGGCGCTGCACCCCGGGCCCGCGATGATGGTCCCCAGCGGATGGACGGCAGGCTGGTGCGCAGCGCTTCAGCACGCCGGGAACACCACCGCAAGCGCAGATCAGAGCTGGAACTCGGCGGGAGCCACTCCCAGCGCCGTACACGCCTCCCGGATGATCATCTGCTCGGCCTGGGAGAAGTCGCCGTCAGCACCGGCGACGACGATGCCGGTCTGGATCACCGCCCTCGCCTCGGTCGGCTTCTTGGCGGCCTTCGCGATGTCCTGCATCGCCTCGACCTTGCCCTGTTGGAAGTTGTGGCTCAGCTGGTCCACATGCTTGTTGAAGCGCTGACGCAGCTGCTCCGGCGGGAAGTTCTGCAGCACCTCATTGCTCAGGATCATCGACTCGACGTGCTGCCGCTCGGCCGGATCCACGTGCCCGTCCGCGGCCGCGACCAGTGCGCACATCGCCATGCTCGCGTCCCGGTACGCACCGCTCTTCAGCTCGGTCTTGAGGGAGTTGAGCTGCGTCTTGAACGCGCTGACCAACTGAGCGCGTGTCCCACCGCCGGACCCCACGCCGCGACTGTGTCCGCCGGTCGGACCGCGGCCGCCCTGAGACTGCTGGAGAGCCCTGGCCTGGTCCTTGAGCCGGTCCCACACTGCCATTGACGTCACCTCGGTATTCGTCGGAGTCATCTAGCGAACCCGCTCGCGCGCGCTCACCAGACCAACGGCCGGCCTCCGGGTAAAGGTTCCACAAAGTGCCCTGATTCTGCGCCGGCAGCTCCCAGGCCTTGCCCTCTGCCATGGCTCCCAGCCAAAACCACCTACTGCGAGCGTTGCAGCGCAACTGACGGGCAGCCACATCACGTTGCGGGGCCGGCACAGCAGGCCGCGGACGCGTCACCTGCGTGGCTTCGTGAGCGAGAGCGGGCTCTGGCCCACTTGTGTGGTGGCACCACTGGGCGTGACGGCTGAGATTCCGGTGTCTCAGGCCAAGTGCTTGGCCGCCGCGTTAAAGGGCGATCAGCCCGGCTGCCGTCTCCTTGAAACCACAGGCGTAGAAGTAGAACGAACGCAGGTGCTCCTCGAAGTCGACGTGAAGCCACTCGCACTTCGCAGCACGGGCTTCCTCGGCCGCAGTGGCGACGAGCGCGGCTCCGACTCCCCTCGACCGGCAATGCTGGGCGACGACCGTGTCCAGGATGAAGGCATGGACTCCGCCGTCCCACACGACGTTGACGAAGCCGATCAGAGAGCCGTCTTCCCGTGCGCAGACCCAGCCGAGGCTGTGGCGCTCAAGCCGTGCTCGCCAGTCGCTCTGAGCGACCGGGTGGCCGAAGCCGTCGGCGTGGAGCGCGTTGAGGGAGGCGTTGTCGAAGTCGCCCCGCCACTCGTACTTGATCGTCACGCCCCGATCGTATGCTCGTGCCGAGCGCTGCACTGACCGGATCATGGAGCGAGGAGAACCCGCCTGCGGAGCAGCTGAGATCCGGCGCGGCCGAACATTGCGCTGACGAGGGTGCGGAGGCTGGGAAGGCCGTCGGTACGACTACCGAGCTGCTGCATGCCAGTACTCCTGGACCACCGTCCACGCCATCCGCGCCGTCCACGCCCCCCCGCCCCTCCGCCGCCTTCCCCGTCGGCCGCTTCCTGCTCACCCTCACGCCCGAACGGTACGAGGACGCCGGCGTCCAGGCTGTTCATCCCGGTCAACAGCCCTACACGCCGGCCGACGTGGTCACCTGATGTCTGTGCCCCCGGCTCCCGTGCCGTCCCGGCGCTGCTCAAGGCTCCCCGCCGGCCCAGCCTGCTTGCCCTGCCGTCCAACAGACGTGTCAGAGCGAGCGCCGCGGCGGGTGGAACTGCGGCCGCCGGTGCCGGCAGCACCGCCCGTGACTCCGCCGGCCGCCGCCCCGGCCGCGGCCCGGCGATCGGAACTGCGGCCTCCCCTGTCGGCGGCACCGCCCGTGGCCCGGCCGGCTCCCGCGCGGCGGGCGGGACCGCGCCCGCCGGTTGCGGAAGTGCCACTGGCCGCTGTCGTCCTGGCAGCGGCCCGACGGTCCGAGCCCCGGCCTCCCGTCGCGGTGGCAGCACCTGTCGAGGTTCCGGCCCCTCCGCCGTTTCGGCGTCGGCGACCGGAGGGCTTGCCGGGCTCGGTGCCGGTCTTCCGGGCCGGGCGGGACGCGGTCGGTGTCGTGGGTTGGGGCACCTCGATGGTGACGGGCACGCCGGAAGGCTCACGTGCGCCGGTGATGGTGGCCAGTTCCGCGTGGCTCGACGTGATGCGGACGGCCCGGGGGCGGATGCCCGCGTCCGACATGAGCCGGGTGACGTCCCGTTTCTGCTCGGGCAGGACCAGCGTGACCACGCTGCCGGAGCCACCGGCACGGGCCGTGCGGCCGCCCCGGTGGAGGTAGTCCTTGTGGTCGGTGGGGGGATCGACGTTCACGACGAGGTCGAGGTCGTCGATGTGTATGCCGCGGGCCGCGACGTTCGTGGCGACCAGCGCGGTGACCTGGCCGTTCTTGAACTGCTCCAGGGTGCGGTTGCGCTGCGGCTGGGAGCGGCCTCCGTGCAGTGCCGCCGCGCGGACACCGACGGCCAGGAGCCGCTTGGTGAGCCGGTCGGCGGACCTCTTGGTGTCGAGGAAGAGGATGACCCGGCCGTCACGGGCCGCGATGCGCGTGGTGACGGCCTTCTTGTCGGTCTCGTCCGGGACGTGGAGCACGTGGTGCTCCATGGTCGTCACCGCTCCCGCGGACGGGTCCACGGAGTGCACCACGGGGTCGGTCAGGAATCGCTGCACCAGGCGGTCGATGTTGTGATCCAGAGTGGCCGAGAAGAGCATGCGCTGGCCGTCGGGCCGTACCTGCTGGATCAGCCTGGTGATCTGCGGCAGGAAGCCCATGTCCGTCATCTGGTCGGCTTCGTCCAGCACCGTGATGCGTACGCTGTCGAGCACGCAGTCCCCGCGTTCCACGAGGTCGTTGAGCCTGCCCGGAGTTGCCACGAGTACTTCGGCGCCGCGCCGGAGTGCACCGGCCTGCTTGGTGATGGACAGCCCGCCGACCACGGTGGCCAGCCGGAGGTTCACCGCCGTCGCGTAGGGGGTCAGCGCGTCCGTCACCTGCTGGGCGAGTTCACGGGTGGGCACCAACACGAGGGCGAGGGGCGCCTTGGACTCCGCGCGCAGTCCGGCCGTGCGGGCCAGGAGCGCCAGCCCGAACGCGAGGGTCTTGCCGGAGCCGGTGCGTCCCCGCCCCAGCACGTCACGGCCGGTGAGCGAGTTGGGCAGCGTGGCGGCCTGGATGGGGAACGGGGTGGTGACGCCTTGCGTGGTGAGGGTTTTCAGCAGCCCGGCGGGCATGTCCAGACCGGCGAAGTCCTCGACGGCGGGGAGTGCGGGTGTCGTGCTTTCCGGTAGCCGGAACTCCCTTGGCGACGACGCGGACGGTCGGGGTGACGAGGAGCGGCGGTTCGACTTCTGGGGCCTGCGGGGCATGCGGTTGTCTGCCTTCCTGAAAACAGCGCAAACCGGGGTGCGCCCCGGCCCGGGGCGGACCCCGGGGGGGGGGTACGCGTCCGGCGAGACGGCGGGGACGATGTTCTCCGCCTGCGGGCCCTTCTGGCCCTGCGTGACGTCGAAGGAGACCCGCTGGCCCTCCTGGAGCTCACGGAAGCCCTGCGTCGCGATGTTCGAGTAGTGGGCGAAGACGTCGGGGCCGCCGCCGTCCTGCGCGATGAAGCCGAAACCCTTTTCAGAGTTGAACCACTTCACGGTTCCCTGTGCCATGACCTTCTCCTTCTGTAGGCAGAGGCCCCATCCGGAGACGCCGGAAAACAAATAATGCGCCTGGAGGAGAAGCATTCCCCTCAGGCGCACACAAGTCCATGGGTACCACAACTGCAACCCTGAAAACGTAGCACAGTTCGGCGGCTCGTGGTGGATCACCAGGGCGCGTCGGGTCACAGGCGGATGACGATGAGGGCGATGTCGTCCGGTGCGCCGCCGGCGACGTCGAGGCGGGCCAGCAGCGCGTCGGCCAGCTGGTCAGGGGCGAGGAGGTGGTCCTGTGTCAGGGCTGTGGTCAGGCGTGCCAGGCCGGCGTCGATGTCCTCGTCGCGACGCTCGATCAGGCCGTCGGTGTACAGCACGAGGCTGTCCCCCGGGGTGTAGTTGAGGCTGGCTTGGGGGCGGGGGACATGGTGGGGGCGGGCGCCGAGCGGTGGATCGGTCGCTTGGTCCAGCAGCTCGCAGGTGGCGTCGGAACGGAGCAGGACGGGCGGTGGGTGCCCGGCATCGCTGTAGATGATCAGTCTGCTGCGGGTGTCGATGAGTACCTTGACCGCGGTCGCGGCTGTGGCGCCGTCCAGGGAGCGGGCGTACAGGCCGAGGACTTCCAGTGCCTGGGCGGGGCTGGGAATGGCGCGGATGACTGCGCTCAGTGCGCTGCGGAGCATGCCCATGACGGCTGCGGCGTGCAGCCCGTGGCCGACGACGTCTCCGACCGCCGCGGCGTAGCGGTCGGGTGGCAGGTCGACGACGTCGTACCAGTCGCCGCACACGTTGAGTGAGGTGGTCGCCGGCAGGTAGCGCACGGCGATGTGCCCGGTGTGCCGGTCCAGGTCGGGGACGTAGAGCATGGCTTCCTGCAGGGTGACGGCGACTTGCCGTTCGCGGGCGTGGGCCTGCCGGAGTTCCTGGTTCAGCCGGTGCAGCTCGCGGGCCCGCGCGTACAGCTCGGCCGCCATGCCTTTCTCCCGCTGGGTGAACTCCTCGGTGAGCTGGCGTGCCCGGCGTGAGTGGATGAAGGCGGTGACGTCCTCGGCCCGTTGGACGATCCACTTCACGTTGCCGTCAGGCCCGGCGATCGGGGTGTTGGTGTCGGACCACCAGCGTTCCGCGAACCCGCCTGGCTGGTCGGGGGCGGGGATGTCGTATCGCTGCAGCACCAGGGTGTCCGGTTTCCCGGTGTCCAGGACCCGGCGCATCGACGCCTCCAGATTCCGTTGCGCGTCGTCGTCGGGGGTACCGGGATTGCCCGGCAGGGCGTCGAAGAAGAACTTCCCGACCAGCTCGCCCCTGCTCCGCCCGGTGGTCTGCAGACATGCCCGGTTGACGTAGCGGATCACCAGGTCCGTGTCCAGCACCAGGTACGGGCTCGGGGTGGCGTCGAAGAACTCCGTGAAGTCGATCTCTGCTGTCATTACGCGCTCTCCGTGGCCGCGAGCGCGGCTGCCGACACCTCCAATCTACGAGTGATCCCGCTCCCGGGCTCGCCGGAGGCGGATTCGGACGCCGGCTCGGGGGCAGGTGGCCCGCGGCGGCGAAGGGCCGCCGTGATGGGGCTGCCGGTGTGAGCAAAGTCGGCGTCACGGCTGGGGGAGCGGCCCGGCCGCGGGTAAGGCGCCTGGGCATGAGGGCGATCGCTGCTTCAGAAGAGCAGCACGGGGCGCCCGCGCACGCCGTCGACTCCCTGCATCAAGCCGTGGAAGACGTGCTGGCACACGCCACGGAACGCGGCGATCTGCCCCCACGCCCGGCGGCGCCATCCGGGGACCACTCGCTCGAGGTCTCCGTCGTGGTGGCCCTTGTGCTTCACTGGCAACCCCTCCGAGGCCAACCGATCACGGACGGCGACATAGGCGCGATCGTCGACAGGATCCTGACGCCACTCATCCAGAGCCGGTCTTCCGGCTGATCAACGCGGGGCATCACCCTCTGGACGTCAGCGCACGCGGACCGGCAACGCGGCGAACCCCCGTGTGATGTTGTTCAGGGCGCGCACCGGCTCGCCGTCGAGTGCGATGTGCCGCACCCGCTCGGCGAGGGCACACAGGACGGCGTGGGCCTCGAGGCGGGCGAGCCCCTGGCCGGCGCAGCCGTGGTTGCCGAAGCCGAAGCCGAGGTGGTCGACAGGGTTGCGGCGCACGTCGAACCGGTCGGGGTCGGGGAAATGGCGTTCGTCGCGGTTGGCGGCGCCATAGCTGTGCAGGATCCGGGCGCCCGCCGGGAGGGCGACGCCCTCGCCGAGGTCCACCTCGCGCGTGGTGACCCGGGAGAACAGCTGGATCGGGCTCTCGATCCGCACGATCTCGTTGAACGCGGACGGCACCAGCGACGAGTCGGCGCGCAGTGCTTCCCACTGTTCGGGGTGGCGGGCCAACAGCCACACGCCACTGGACAGGGCGGAGATCGTGGTGTCGAACGCGGCCACCACATAGCCGGCGAGCAGCCCGATCGCGCCCTCGACGGGAATCTGCCCGTTCTTGTGGGCGTCGAGCATGGTCCAGCCGAAGCCGCCGGGGACGAGGTTCTCCTTGGCGACGACCTGGGCGAGGTATGCCATGAGTGCCTCCACCCTCGGTACGGAGGCCGCCGTACGCGGCACCTCGGGGCCCGCCGAGTCGAACCAGCCGGCCGCCATGTCCAGCAACTGGTCACGGCCCTCCTGCGGCCAGCCGATCAGGTCCATGATCACGTGGACCGGGAGGTCCTGCGCGAGATCGGTGACCGCGTCGAAGGACCCTCGCTCCAGCAGCCGGTCCACGAGCATCCGCGCCCGCCGGTCGATGTCCTCGGCCACCGGTCGCAGGGCGCGCGGGGACAGCCGCTCGGTGAACAGCTTCCGCTGCTCGGTCTGTGCGGGCGGGTCCATGTTGATCAGCGCACTGCTCCACGCCTGGTTGAAGCCGTCGTTGAGCCCGATCCCCTGCGCGGAGGAGAAGGTCTCCCAGTCGCCGAGCGCCGCACGCACCTGCTCGTAGCGGGAGACGAACCACAGGTCGTGGCGGGTGAGGTAGGCGGCTGGGCCCAGGTCCCGCAGGTTCCTGTACTGGGGGTAGGGATCGGTGAGTGCCTGGTCGCTGAACAGGTCCGCGTCGGAGGTGAGAGCGGGCGTGGCGAGTGTCATGACGATCTCCTTGACGGTGGGGGATTCAGGGCGGTTCAGGGGACGAGGGCGCGCAGGCGCGCGACGGGGATGCGGTGGTTGAGGGCCGCGGCCACCTGGCCGCCCGGCCGGTCCCAGCGCAGCAGCGCCGAGCGCTCGGCCGGCGAGCCCTTGAGGACGACCGGCTGTCCGACGGCGGGCAGCGTGCCGGCCAGTTTCACGGCGAGCCCGAACGCCTCGGTCCAGAAATACGGCCGCGGTACGTGGGCTTGCGCCTCGTCGCCGCGCAGCAGGGCGGCCACCCCGGCCCGGGCCTGGGCGACGGCGCTGTCCCAGTGCGGGGTGCGCCGGAAGCGTCCGTCCCCGGTGGGGAAGGCGGCGACATCGCCCACGGCGACGACGTCCGGGGACCCGGCTCGGCACCGCTCGTCGACCACGACGCCGCCGAGCAGCGTGAGCCCGGAGCCTTCCAGCCACTCGACGTTGGGCAGGCAGCCGACCGCCGTCACCACGAGGTCGGCCTCCAGCCGTGAGCCGTCGGCGAGCCGGGCGCCGTACGGCATCGCTGTCACCCCGTCCGGCGCCACCACCGTCCGGACCCGCCGCTCGCGGGCGGCCTCACCGAACAGCCTGGCCAGATAGCCCCCCAGGCTGGCGACCAGCGGCGGCCGGACGTCGACGACCGTGACGGACACACCCAGATCGGTGGCGGCGGACGCGATCTCCATGCCGAGGAAGCCGCCACCCAGTATCAACAGGCGGCGGGCGCGGGTGAGTTCGGTGTGCAGCCGGAGCGCGTCGTCGAGGGTGCGCAGGACACGTTCACCCGGGTGGCCGAGGGCGCGGGCCCGTGCCCCGGTGGCGATGACGAGCTTGTCGTAGGGGATGTCGTACGGGCTCCCGTCGCCGTCCGTCACCCGCACGCGACGGGTGCCGAGGTCCAGACCGGTGGCCCGGACACCGAGAAGAACGTCGGCCTCACCGGTCGTCGGCAGCAGCACGGCGTCCGCGGCCTCGGTGCCCTTCAGCACTCCTTTGGACAGCGGCGGGCGGGCATAGGCGGGCCGCGGCTCGTCACCGACGAGAGTGATCGGGCCGTCCCAGCCCTGGGCCCGCAGTTCGTCCACCGCCGTGGCGCCCGCCAGGGAGCCGCCGACCACGACCGCGCGCCGGGCCGCCGTCATCGCCGTACCCGCAGCGCGGCCACGGGGCAGGCCCGGGTGGCCGCCTCGGTCTTGGCGGCCAGGCCGTCCGGGACGTCGGGCAGCAGGACGGTGACGACGCCCTCGTCGTCGAGCCCGAAGACCTCGGGCGCGGCCAGTTCACAGAATCCGAAGCCGTCGCAGCGGTCTTCGTCCACGTCGATGTGCAGCATGCCGACCACGATCGGCGCGGGGGCCGCGGGGGACCATGGGTGGTTCTACGGGGTGGGTACCTGATTCGTGTGCGCGGCCACCCAGGCGGCGATCTCCGTACGGGAGCGAAAGCCCAGCTTGGCGAGGATGTGCTCGACGTGGCCGTCGACCGTACGGGGCGAGAGCACCAGCTCCGCCGCTATCCGGCGGTTGCTCATGCCACGGGCCACGAGCGCGGCCACCTCCCGCTCACGGCGGCTCAGCGGATCCGCGGCGACCCCTGGCTCGGCCCGTGCGGCAGGAGCGTCGAGGGCGTGGGCGATGGCGAGCCCCGGGGCGTCGTGCACGCCGCCCTCTGTGAGCGCCCGCTCGTACGCGGCCCGCCCCAGAGCTCGTACGACCGTCTCCTCGCACCGGGCGTGGTGCTCGGCCAGATGCGGGCCGAACGCGGCGATGCCGGTGCCGATCTTCCGCCACAGGGCGCGGATGGCACCCAGCAACTGTCCGGCCCGCGCGCGGTCACCGTCCGAGGCGGTGATCCAGGCCAGCAGTTCCAGCATGAGGGCTGTGCCGACGTAGTCGTTGAAACCGCGCTGGATCTCCAGGCCCGCTCGTGCGAACGCCAGCCCGGAGGAGCCGTCCCCGCGCACCCAGGCATCGTGGCCCAGTGCCCACAGCGCGTACGAACGGCACCACCGCTCGCCGTGCTCCTCGGCCGCGGCGACCGCGCGGCGCCCCGACTCGGCCGCCCGCGGATCGCCCAGATGGGCCCGGGCGACGCTGAGCTGGAACAGGGAGAACAACGCGCCCGGTCCCTCACCTGCCGCGATCTGGGCGCTCACCGCGCCCTCGTACGAGGAGACGGCCTCGTCCAGGCGCCCCAGAAACAGGGCGGAGGTGCCGCGGAGTCCCCGAACGTAGGCGCGGATCACTGGATCCCCCAGCCGTTCGCCGAGTTCGTCGGCCTCGGTCAGCCAGCGGTCGGCGGTGCGGTGGTCCCCCTGCAGCAGCGCCGCCCAGGCACCCGCCCACAGCGCGCCGGCCCGCGCCGCGGTGGGCTCGGGCGCGGCCGTCAGGGCACGCTCGATGCGGTCCCTGCCCTCGCCGAGGAAACCGTCGGCGCACCAGTGGAAACGCAGCGCGGCGACGAGTACGAGCGCTGCCTGCGCATCGCCTGCCTCCACGCCGTCGTACTCCAGCGCCAGCCGCAGATTGCCGTGCTGCGCCCGCAGCCGGGCGAGACTCTCCTCCTGGCCGGGGCCGTACCAGGCGGAGGCCGAGGACTCGGCCAGCGCACGGAAGAAGTCACGATGCCGGCGCAGCAGCCGGCGCTCCTCGCCCGACTCGGCCAGGCGCCCGCGGCCGTACTCGCGGATGGTCTCCAGCATCCGGTACTGCGGCCGGCTCTCGTCCTCGGAGGTGAGGACGACGGACTGCGCGACCAGCCGGTCGAGACGGTCGAGGATCTCGCCGCGCGGCAAACCGTCGCCGCAGCACACGTCTTCGGCCGCCTCCAGATCGAAGCCCCCGGCGAAGACCGACAGCCGTCTCCACAGCAGCTGTTCGGCGGGAGAGCACAGCTCGTGGCTCCAGTCGATCAGGGCCCGCAGAGTGCGCTGGTGCGGCCTGGCCGTGCTGCTGCCGGCGGTGAGCAGGCCGAAGCGATCCTCCAGACGGTCCACGAGCTGTTCCACCGTCAGGGTGCGCAGCCGGATCGCGGCCAGCTCGATGGCCAGCGGAAGCCCGTCAAGGCGCTCGCACAACCGGGTGACCACCTCACGGTTCACCTCGGTGATCCGGAACGACGGACGGACGGCCGCGGCCCGGTCGCGCACCAGTTCGACCGCCTCGTCCGGCACCGACAGGGGCGGCACCGTGAGCACACATTCGCCCGTGAGACCGAGCGATACGCGGCTGGTCGCCAGGACGCGCAGCCCGGGCGCGGCGGACAGCAGGGACTGGGTGAGGCGAGCGCAGGCGTCGGCCAGATGCTCGCAGTTGTCCAGCACGACCAGCGTCCGGCGCGCGGCCAGGTGGCCGGCGAGCCGGTCACCGACGGGGCCGGGCCCGAGGTCCGGTACGCCCAGCGCGGTCGCGGTCGCGCCTGGCACCGCCGACGGGTCCCGTACGGGGGCCAGATCCACCAGCCACACCCCGTCGGGGAAGCCCTTGCTCATCGAGGCCGCCGCCTCCATGGCGAGCCGGGTCTTGCCGACGCCGCCGACTCCGGTGAGCGTGACCAGCCGTGCCGTTTCCAGACGGCGGCGAATCTCCGCGATGTTCCGCCGCCGCCCCACGAAGGTGCTGAAGACAGCGGGCAGGTTTCCCGATGCCGTACCGGTCACGTCCCCTCGCCTCCCGTGGTGGGAACCGTCGCGTAACGCTAAGGAAACCTGTCGGTCGGGGCAAGGGGCGGGCGTTCTCCTGGCCGACTGCACCCGTCGGACGCGTTCGAGCGGCCGTACGGGCCGACCTGACCGGAGTCTTCGACGTGATCCGGCCCTGCCCCGTGCTGGGTGCCGTGCGGAAGCGGCCATGCCTCGGCGCCGGCGCCACCCACGCCGGGTTCGGTGACGGACACCCCTCAAACTGAGAGGTGGACAGGCTTCCTTCCCCCCATGGTGACTACTGGTGACGGTGAGAAAACGACACGACCGTCCGCGCGAGATCGCGGACATCGGCTTCGCTCCCGCGGTCGGCACGCCGACCGGCGTCGAGATCTTGTCTCTGGCGGAACTGCGGGAGCGAGCCGCCGTCCGCATGGGCAAGGCGGGGCTGCGGGCACCGCAGCGGCCGACGTTCCACCACCTGATCACCCTCTCCAGCGGCTCCTTGTGGCACACGGTGGATTTCACCGCCTACGCCCTCAAGCCGGGCTCCTGGCTGTGGGTCCGGCCCGGCCAGGTGCAGCAGTGGGGTGATCTGGCCGAGGCCGAGGGCACTCTGATCCTCTTCGAGCGCGACTTCCTGGATCCCGGCGCCGTGGCCGCAGCACGCGTGGACGATCCGCACGCCCCGGTGCTTCGGGTTCCCGACCCCGAGGACCGCGACGTGTTGGAGATGGCCGTGAACCATCTGGCGCTCGAGTTCCGGGCGCTGCGCGGTATTCAGCTGGAAGCCCACGTGGCGGTGCTGCGCCACCTGCTGGCGGTCCTGGTGCTGCGCCTTTCGCAGCGCGCCGCACTGGTCGGCAGCCCGGCTCCCGACCCTGGGGAGACCTTCGTCCACTTCCGTGACGCGGTCGAACGCGACTTCACCCGCACGCGGCGCCTGGAGGACTACGCCCGGGCTCTGGGCTACTCGCCCCGCACGCTCTCCCGGGCCACACTGGCCGGCGCGGGGGTGGGAGCGAAGGAATTCATCGACCGGCGGGTGATCCTGGAAGCCAAACGCCTCCTGGCGCACGGCGACCAATCGGCCTCCCGTATCGCGGCACAGCTCGGATTCACCAGCGCCACCAACTTCAGCAAGTACTTCCAACAGCGCGCCGGTCAGTCTCCCATCGCCTTCCGTACTACCGTGCGCGGCCGCTCCGCTGAGAGCGGCCGGGGCGATGTGCCCGGTGGCGGGCGAGCAGGGCGGTGAGGGCCGCCCCTGCGAGCGGCGCCACCAGATAGACCCACAGATGTGACCAGTAGACGGGCTGGTGGGCCCAGAGGGCGGGGCCGAACTGGCGGGCGGGGTTGGCGGACCCGCCGGTGAGCGTGCCGAGGGTGACGATGACCACGGCGGTGGCGGCGGGCAGGGCGAGCGGGATCCAGCGCGTCCACGCCGGGCGGGCCATCAGCAGCAGGGCGACGGCGAGGATGGCGGCGGTGGCCGCGGCTTCGGCCGTGAAGACGGCGACGGCCGACCAGCCGGGCGCGGGCCGGACGGCGGCGTAGGCCATACGGTCGCCGACGACCGGGCCCCACACGAGGCGGGCCAGACCGCTGCCGGCCAGGGATCCGGCCAGCTGGGCGGCGATGTACGGCAGGACACGGCGGCCGGGGAAGGTGCCGGTCACCCACAGGGCGAGGGTGACGGCCGGGTTGAGGTGCCCGCCGGAGCAGCGGCCCCACGGGGAGGACAGCGCCCACACGAGCGCCGCCCCGACGATCACGGCCACGGCCGCGAGCTGGAGGTGCGACCCGGGCAGGGCCCGGCTGAGCGGGGAGACCATCACCCAGCGGACGGCGGTGACCAGGACGAAGAGCACGCCGCCGGTGAGGGCGAACTCCATGGCGGCCGCGGCCCGGGCGGTGGTGCCGCCCGGGGTCGCGGACCGCCCGGCGACGGCGGGGGGCCCGGGGGCCCCCCCCCCCCCCCGGCCGGGGGGCCCCCCCGGGGGGACACCGGCGGCGGGGTGCCACGGGCAGCCCCAGGTCATCTCGCCGGTGGCGACCTTGGTGCCCAGGTCCAGGGCGACCAGCAGGCCCAGGTCCGGGTGGCGCTCGAGGAGCGCGGCCTTCAGCGCCTGGGAGTCGTTGCCGCTCCCGGCCAGTTCCTTCTCGAACTCGGCGAGGTAGGCGCGGGTGTAGGCGATCACGGAGGCGTCGGTGGCGGAGTCGGCGGAGCGGTGGCCGGCCACCACGAAGCGCGGGGCGAGCCGCTCCATCTCGGCGAGCGTCTCGGCCCAGGCGGCCCGCTCACGCGGCGTGGGCGTGTCGGCCGTCCAGACGTGCAGGTCGGCGAAGAGCAGGACCCCGCCCACGACAGCGCGGTCCTCGGGCTGCCACAGGTACTCGGTGCGCCACACCAGGTCCGGGTGCCCGCCGCGCAGTTCGAAGTCGTGGCCCTCGATGCTGACGCGGTCCCCGTCCAGCACCTCCGGAATGATCACCTCGGTGGGCAGGTTCCGGCCCAGATGCGCCCAGGTCTTGAGCTTCTTCTCCCAACTGGCCTTGATCCGTTCCACGGTGGTGGCGGTGGCGACGATCCTCACGTCCGGGAAAGCCTGGCGGATGACTTCCAGGCCGAAGTAGTAGTCGGGGTCGGAGGTCGTGACCACGACGGTGGTCAGCTCCTTGCCGCTGTCGATGACGTCAGCCAGGACCCGGTGCTGCTCGGCCAGGGTGAACTGGCCGTCGACCAGCAGGGCTTCGCGCTCGCCGGTGATCAGGACGGACGACTTGTGCAGGCCGGTGTCACCGGCGGTGTGGACGGTGTAGGTCAGGGTGGTCGACATGGTGGTATCGCCTTTCAGGGTGTTGATAAGGGGTGGGGTGGGTTCAGGCGCCTGCGGTGGCGGCCAGGTGCTGGTCCAGGGCGTGGGTGAGCGCGTCGGCCGAGGAGACCGGGCCGCCCAGACGGTCGGTGCCGTGTGCGGTGTGCAGCAGCAGCGTCGGGTAGCCGTCGACGCCCAGCCGGCGCACCTCGAGGAAGTCGGCCTCCGCCTCGGTGCGGGCGGCGGGCGAGGCGTACGCGGCTGCCACCGCGTCGGCGTCCAGGCCCAGGTCGGCGGCGAGGTCCCGGTAGACCTCGGCGTCGGAGAGGCTGCGGCCGTCGACGTACCAGGCGCGCTGCATCGCAGCGGCGGCATCCAGGGCGTTCGCGCCCGGCTGGCTGCGCAGCGCGACCAGGCCCGTGGCGGCATCTGCGGAGTCCATCACGACAGCTCCGTCCGTGAGCGCGGCACGGTAGCCCTCGCCGAACGTGACGCCGGTCAGCTGGGCGATGCGCTCGTTGGCGCCCGGGATGTGCGGGTAGGCCGACACCGGCAGCGCGCGGGACCCGGTGAACAGGCCGCCGGACAGCACCCGCAGCTCGATCCGCTCCGCGTTGGCGGCGGCGAACTCGTGCAGGGCCGGGCCGAAGCCGTAGCACCAGCCGCAGTAGGCGTCGAAGGCGTACGTCAGTCGTAGAGGCTTCACGGAGCTCATCACGTGTCGTCCTTTCCGGATTCCGTCACCCGGCTCCCTGTCTCGGCCGGGCTGACACGCTCAAAGCTATGGTCGGGAAACGGTTCCTCCTGGGTCCGCAGACGACGCACCATGGTGAAAAAGCGACAGCCTTGTGAGTCGCCCTCGCTGTGGCCCCGCCGCAGGGCTGCCGGCCGCACGTAATCCCAGCGTCCACAAGCCGGATGCGCGCTGGCGTGGTCACCGCCATGGAGCGCCGAGGCTCCTACGCATACACACGCGCACCTGTACGCCGGTCGGTCGGTCGATGGACTTTCGCGAAAGCGATCACCAGCTACGAACGCCGCGAACGCACCTGATCCATCGCGCACTTGGCCAATGCCTCGTCCAGCTTGTTCCGGGTGCGGACGAGGTCCGCGATGCGCTGGGAGAGCCGGTCCCGCTCCCGCGCCAGGCGCTCCAGCGCGGCCTCGGAGTTCTCAGGGGCAGGAGCGTCGATGTACGGCAGGATCTCGGCGATGGACCGACTGGACAGCCCAGCCGCGTATAGACGGAGATCGGTGGCGGCCGCCCGGGCATGACGACGATCGCCCCCACCACCGACGGCAAATGGTTCCTCACCTACGAGTACTGGGGCGGCGGAACGGTCGCCCGGTACAGGCTCGCGGACGACCCGCTGAAGTTCTACCCGACCAGCGTGACGGACCTCCCGGTCACCAACCTGCCCGTGCCCTCCGGGGGACACACGCTGTCCACGGGCGGCAGCCCGGTGATCGTCGCGCTGCCGGACGGACGGATCGTCTACAACACGGGGGCCAGTAGCAGCGTCTGGATGAACGAGTCCGGCGAGAGCACCGGTACCTGGAAGGAGTACCAGACTCCGATCGCCGCCGGGTACAGCCGCACCCTCCAGTACGTCGAAGGCACGGGACGCGTTCTCACCCTTCAGGCCGACTTCGGTACGGGTGCCGGTCCTGTGCGCTACGCCGAGGTCGACCTCGGCCGGTCCGAAGGCACCTACAGCACCCTGGTCAACCGAGCGACCGGTCAAGCCCTCAGCCCGGACGCCGACAAGACGCAGGACGCCAACCTCACCGGCGACGTCCCCGACCTGGTCCTGCGGGACCGCAACGTCACGGACGACACCCAGCGCTGGCACCTGACCACCAAGGGGAACGACGTCACCCTGCTCAACAAAGCGGGCGGCCGCTCCGTCGCCATCTGGACCGGCAACGCCACCGCCGGGCAGAAGCTCGCCCAGTGGGTCGACGACGGAGCCACCGACAAGCAGTGGACCCTCGTCCCCTCCACCGACGGCTACTAAAGCTCCGCTTGGTCAGGAACACCGACCTGTACATGACGGGCACGACGGCGAACGGCTCCGTGACCCTCGTGACGTCGGCGGGCAACGCCACGCAGGACTGGCAACTCGTCCAGGACCCCCTGCCGACGGACGGCACCTTCACCCTGAAGGGCGCCAACTCGGGCCGTTGCCTGGACGTCCCGAACGGCCAGACGGGCGTACAGGTCCAGATATACGACTGCTCCGGCAACGGGAACCAGACCATCACGCAGACCACGGCCGGTGAACTCCGCGTCGCGGGCAAGTGTCTGGCCGCGGCCGGTGACGGAACGACCGCGGGCGCCCAGCTCATCCTGTGGACCTGCAACGGCAAGACCAGCCAGAAGTGGTGGTTCCGCGTGGACGGATCCGTCATCAACCGCTCCAACGGACTGGCCATCGACGTCACCAACGGAGGCACGGCCAACGGCTCCAAGGCGCAACTGTGGACGGCCCTCGGCAACGCCACCCAGAGGTGGAGCCGGGCATAGTCCGCCCCGTGGGTGGGGGCCCCCCGTGCGGGCCCCCCCCCCGGGGGGTCCCGGGGGCCCCCCCGGGGTTGTGGGGGGGTGGGGGGGGCGGGGGGGGGCCCCGCGCGGGGGGGGCCCCCCCCCCCCCCACGGGTCTGTCCGGGGGACAGCCGTCCGTCTCGTCGCGGATCGAGCCGGCGACGCACCTGGTGCCGCGCACCTCCGCGTCGGTGCGTCGCGGAGTCACTGCCCAGTGAGGCAGCGGACCGGGGGCGCCCGTCAGGTGCCTGTCTCCCTCCGCGTCAGAGGAGTGGGACGGTCACTGTGGTGGGGGAGTGTGGCAGCAGATGCACGGTCTGTCGCTGCTCCGCGGTACCGCGGCACACGAGGGTGACGTCCCGCGAGAGCGGTGAGGTGAGGACCACCCGGGCGAAGCCCTCCGTGAGGTCCCACGTCAGCTCGTCGACGCTCACCCCGGCCCGCGTGGCGATACCGCGCAGACTCCCGGAGAGCCACTCCGTGGGCAGGGCGGGCAGCAGTTCCACGACCCCGGGCCTGGAGTCGAGCAGCATTTCCACGACGACGGCGGGCAGACAGTGGGCGGCGTCCGCGTTGTAGATCTCCAGGTCGGGGTTGTGCGAGGTCATGAGTGACCGGAAGACCATGTCGCGGCCGAGGATCTTGAGGATGTTCGCCTTGGCGGTGGCGCTGTCCTTCAGACGTGCGGCGACCAGGGCGCGGTGCAGGCTGCCGTGCGCGGACGTGTTCTCGTCGCCACGGCGCAGCAGCGCCTCGCGGGCGGCGGCGGCCAGGTCAGGGGTGTCGTCGGGGGTGATGTCGTGCAGGGGCCACACCGGGTGGAGGTGGCTGATGTGCCGGTGGTCGTCGGCGGTCTCCAGTCCCGGCCACGCCCACTCGGCGAGCGCCCCGTGGTCGTCGACGCGGTACGGCGGCAGCCGCTGCGCCAGCATGCGCCAGCGGTCGACGGCGGCCTGCTCGATGCCGAGGTGCGCGCAGACGTCGGCGGCGGTGGTCAGCGCGTGCCGGGCCGCGGCGACGTCCATGGTGGCGTTCACCCCGGCCACGCCCCGGACGTCCTTCGGGCCCACCTCGGGCGAGTAGGACGGGACGAGGACGACGTGCCCGTCGGCGTCCTCGCGGGTGAGGAAGTCCTCGAAGAAGACCGCCGCTTCGACGAGCCAGGGGGCGAGCGTGCGGGCGAGGAAGTCGTCGTCACCGGTCGCCTGCCAGTACTCGTACAGCGGGAGCAGCAGCCAGTCCGCGCCGGCCACCCACATCGCCCAGGGCCAGTCGTCGTCCAGGTGGAACAGCAGTCCGTGCTCTCCGTCGGTCCGGCTGGGGGCGAGGATGCCGCGGGTGCCGTGGATCGTGCGGGCGTTGGTGCGCCAGTCGTCGATCTGCCCGCCGATCAGGCCGGTGTACGGCGCGATGAGTTCGGGCATGCCGGTGAGGACCGCCCCGGCCATCTGGAGGTTGATGTTGGCGTCGGTGGTGTAGTCGCCGCACCAGGCGGCGCCCCATTCACCGAGCCACAGTCCGGTCAGCCGTGGCGGGAGTACGCCACTGGAGCTGAGCAGCAGGTAGCGGCCGGAGTGGAACAGCGCCTCGACCAGCGCGCCGTCCAGCGTCCTGGCGTCGGCGCGGGCGATCAGCTCGCCCACGGGGAGACTGCGGTCACTGTCGGACACGCCCAGGTCGAGTTCGGCACGGCCGTAGAGCTTCCCGTGGACGGGCGCATGGCGGGCGAACAACGCGTCATAGTCGGCGGGCAGCTCGGCAAGGCCCGCGATGAGCGCATCGGCGCGGGGAAGGGGCGCCGACCGGTCCATCCGGGTCAGTACCACCACGCGTGCCGCTCCCTCGACATGGGCCACGTCCCCCTCCACCGTGATCCGACCGCCGCTGATCACGACCCGGGACACGCCTGCGAATCCCGCGGCGCCGGCCCCCGGCGGGTACACGCCCACGATGGCGAGCGACGCCTCCCCGTCCCCGGCGGTGTGCGCGGACGCCGAGAGGGTGACCTCGGAAGGTCTGCCCGGCAACTCTCCGGAGAGCCTTATGGACAGGGCGAGCCGAGGACCCGTGATCTCGACAACGGCGACGGCGTCGGTCCGTGAGACGAACGCACGCCGCGCCCAGTCCCGCTCCCCGTCGGACCAGGTGACCCGCACCTCGCCCGTGGTGAAGTCCGTGACCCGGCGGTAGTCGTGCAGGGGGCTTTCGTCGGCCGGACCGTCCAGGTGGAGCACGTGCCCGGGGTGGAACGGCTGGGTCCAGGCCATGGCCCTGCCGTCGGAGAACTCGCGCTGGGCTTGCTCCCGTTCCCCGGCGAGAATCAGATCGCGGACGTGTTCGAGACGATCGGCAACGGCCGGCGGCCGCATCCCGAGGGACCCGTTGGGGAGCACGTAACGGTGGTGGTTGTGCACGATCCGTTCCCGGTGGGGATGCCCGAACACCATGATCCCGACCTCGCCGTTACCGGAGAGGAAGGCGTCCTCCCAGCGGTCGGCGGGTTGTGTGTCGTGGATGCTGTGCACCGGCATTCCGGCCTCCCGAAGGTGACGCGCCTGAGTGACTCGAACAGGATGCGGGGGAGCCTACAAGAGGTGGCCGCTCACGCCGCGAAAGACTTTCGTAAGCGCGAAAGTCGCCGAATTCCCGCAGGTGGACGGATGTTTCGGGGCTTTGGCTCCGCGCTCCGTGATCGGGCGGGCGTGTACTTTCACTCAGCGCACAGTCAGTGGACGCGACAGGGAGGTTCACGCCGAAGTGACGGGCCCAGCCAGGTCGCGCAGCGACGCCCAGTATGGGCTTCTCACCTCGATAGCCAACGACGTCGGTGTCTCCCTCGCGACCGTTTCGAAGGTTGTCCACCGGCGGCGCGACGTGTCCGAGGCGACGCGGGCCAGGATCGAGGCGCTGCTGGCCGAACGCGGCTACGTCCGGACGTGGGAGAGCGGGGCGCGGCGACCTCGGCAGATCCTGGCCGTGTTCCGGGATCTGGCCGGTCCTTACACCCTGGAGGTGGTCCGGGGCATCGTGGAGTCGGCGACCGAGTCGGGCGTCCACACGACGGTCGGTACGACGAGCCGGCGCTCGATAGCGCAGTGGCTCCAGAAGTCGGTGGAGCTGGACGCCGCGGGTGTCGTCATCGTCATCTCCGCTCTCGCGGAGCAGGAGCAGCGCCGGATCCGGGAGCAGCGGCTGCCGGTGGTGCTCGTCGATCCCCTGAACGCACCGTCCGCGGACATCCCGAGCATCGGGGTGACGAACTGGCACGGCGCGACGACCGCCGTCCAGCATCTGATCGACCTCGGGCACCGCCGGATCGGCATGCTGGCCGGACGTTCGAGTTCGCCGGCCGGATCCGCCCGCCTGCACGGCTATCGGGCCGCCCTGGCGGAGGTCGGGATCCCCTACGACCCCGCGCTCGTCCGGTCGACCGACTTCGACTACCGCGAGGCCCTGCGCGCGGCCCGCGGCGTCCTGGACCGGCGCGACAGGCCGACGGCCCTGTTCGCCGCGAGCGACGTCCAGGCTCTCGGCGTGCTGGAGGCCGCCCGGCGGCTCGGCATCGCCGTCCCGCGCGACCTGTCGGTGGTGTCGTTCGACGACACCCTGGTGGCCGCCATGGCCTCACCCCCACTGAGCGCCGTACGACAGCCGTTCCGGGAGCTCGGCCAGGAGGCCACGCGCGTCCTGCTGCGCGTGGCTGACGGCACGCCGCCCGCGACGACGCGCAGGGAACTCGCGACCGAATTGATCGTGCGCGTGTCGACAGCGCCGCCCGCAACCGTGGGTCACGGATCCTCCTGACGCCGATTCGGCAAGACCTCGGACTGCGAAAGTCTTTCGGAACTGATCCTCTTCCGACATTGCCGTGGCCGAATCCCGCCGCTTAGCGTGGCCGACGCCAGCGAAACCGCAGGAGCGACGGTACGCACATCTCGTGCGACAGCACCTGACGGTCATGGCCATCGACTCACATCCCTCAGCGCAGCCAGGCCCGGGACGGCCTGCGGGGTGAAGCACACCCGCGACGGGATCCTGCCGAATCGAAAGGTGTTCAACGATGAACAGAGTGTCCCGACGGTGGTTCCTCACCGCCACGGCGGCCGCCACGGTGAGCGTCACCGTGGCCGGCTGCGGCTCGTCCGGCAGCTCCGCCTCCTCGCCCACGGGGACCGTGGACTTCTGGACGCTGCAGGACCCGACCAACTCGGTCCAGAAGGCGGCCGTGGACACCTTCGACTCCACCGGCAAGGGCAAGGTCACCCTGTCCGTGATCGCCTCGGACGGCTACAAGGACAAGCTGCGGACCGCGATGGGCTCGTCCAAGATGCCCGGGATGTTCTTCAACTGGGGCGGCGGAAGCCTCGACGACTACGTCAAGGCGGGCAAGCTCGTCGAGCTCGACGGGATGCTGGGCACGCATTTCCTGCCCTCCGCGCTGGCCGCCGGCAAGGTCGACAACAAGCTGGTCGGCATCCCGTGCCGTGGTACGCAGCCCGTCTTCCTCTTCTACAACAAGAAGGTCTTCGCCGATGCCGGCGTTCAGCCGCCCAAGACCTACACCGAGCTGCAGAACCTGGTGAAGGTCTTCAAGAACAAGGGCGTCACACCCTTCGCGCTCGCGGGCAACGCCAGCTCCTCCTGGACCGAGCTGATGTGGATCGAGTACCTCGTCGACCGCCTCGCGGGCCCGGTGCTCTTCGAACGCATCCAGAACGGCGACTGGTCCCAGTGGAACGACCCGGCCATCCTCAGGACCGCCCAGATGATCAAGGAGCTGGTGGACAGCGGCGCCTTCGGCAAGAACTTCGGCTCGGTCAACTACGGCCCCGGCGGCACCGCCACCCTGCTCAACAAGGGCAAGGCGGCGATGGTCCTGATGGGCTCGTGGGAGTACGCCACCCAGCAGAGCGAGGCCCCCGACTTCGCGAAGAACGACCTGGGATACGTGCCCTTCCCGAGCGTCGAGGGCGGCAAGGGCGACGTCGGCAACATCGTGGGAAACCCCACCAACTACATCTCGGTGACCACCTCCGCCGCCAAGGACACCGCGGCTGAGTTCCTCAAGACCACCTACAGCGACGCCTACGTCCAGGGGCTGATCGAGAAGGGCGAGGTGCCGGTCACCACCAACGCCGAGCAGCTCCTCGCCAAGGCGCCCGACCCGGCGTACGCGAAGTTCCAGTACGACCTGGTGCAGAAGGCCCCGTCCTTCACCCAGTCCTGGGACCAGGCCCTCGGCCTCACACTCGGCACTCCGCTGCTGACGGAGATCCAGAAGCTTTTCAACGGGCAGAGCTCGCCGCAGCAGTTCGTCAGCGCGGTCCTGGCGATCAAGAAGTAGGAAGGCACGTCCACGTGGTCTCCGCAACGACTTCGCGGTCCGTGCGCAAGCACCGGGTCCGTGACCGGGTCGCTCCTCCCACCCTGGAGCGGCCCGGCGTGGCCTGGGCGGTGCCCGGGCTGCTGTTCTTCGTCGTCTTCGCCGTCGCACCGATGGCCGGGGTGCTCTACCTGTCCTTCACCCACTGGGACGGCCTGAGCGCCCCGCAGTTCACGGGTACCGAGAACTGGTCGCGGTTCTTCGGCGACAGCCAGGTCTGGCAGTCCACCCTCGTCACAGGCGTCCTGCTGGTCGGGAACATCGCCGTCCAGGCACCGATCAGCATCCTGCTGGGCGTCTGGTCGGCCGGCCGGCAGCGCAACCGCGCAGTCCTGTCCGCGATCTTCTTCCTGCCGCTGCTGCTCTCCACCGCGGCCACGTCCATCATGTGGCGCCAGCTTCTCGATCCGAACTTCGGCCTGCCCTCGACGCTCGGCCGGGTCTTCCCGGGCGACACGAACCCGCTCGGCACACAGACGGGGGCGATCGTCTGCCTGGTCCTGGTGACCAGCTGGCAGTTCGTCCCCTTCCACAGCCTGCTCTACCAGGGCGCGGCCCGCGCCATCCCGCAGACGCTCTACCAGGCCGCCGCGATCGACGGCGCGGGCAGGGTCCGGCAGTTCTTCCACATCACGCTGCCGCAGCTGCGCAACACGATGATCACCTCGAGCATCTTCATGGTCGTCGGCGGCCTCACGGCCTTCGACATCGTCCTGCTGCTGACCAACGGCGGCCCCGGCACCGACACCTCGATCCTGCCCTTCTCCATGTACCAGACCGCCTTCCGCACCTACGACTACGGCTACGCCAGCGCCATCGCGAGCTTCCTGCTCCTGCTCGCCACCGCGGCCTCGGTCGTGCTCACCAAGCTGAGTGGCTACGACAAGATGACGAGCACCCTGGAGGGGCTGTGAGAACCCGCCCCAACTACGCGGCCGGCGTCGCGGCCCTCGTCTGGCTCCTGATCATCGGCGTCCCGCTGTACGCGCTGGTCAACACGGCGGTGCAACCGCAGACGACGTACACCGACAAGGGCCCCGTCTCGACCCCTTCCGAGGCGACGCTGGAGAACTTCCGCACCGTCCTGGACAGCGGCTTCCTGCAGTACATCTGGAACACGCTCGTCGTGGCGGCGGCCACGGTCGCCATCGTGCTGGCGCTCGCGATACCGATCAGCTACGCGGTCGTGCGTGGGCGGGGCTGGATCACGAAAGGCGTGTTCCGCCTGTTCCTCCTGGGCCTCGCGATCCCCTCCCAGGCGGTGATCATCCCCCTCTTCCTGATCATCAACGACCTGGGCTTCTACGACACCCTCTGGGGCATCATCCTGCCCACCGCGGCCTTCGCCCTGCCGGTGAGCGTGCTCGTCCTCAGCGGCGGGATGCGGGACATCTCCACCGAGCTGTACGAGGCGATGGCCCTGGACGGCGCGAGCCCGGCCCGGACCCTGCTGACGCTGGTCGTCCCGATGTCGAAGTCCGCCATCGCGACCACATCCGTCTTCACGGCCCTCCAGGCATGGAACGGCTTCCTGTTCCCGCTGATCATGACCCAGTCGAACGACACCAAATTGGTGACGCTGGGCCTGTACAACTTCGTCTCCGAGTACGGCGCCAACGTCCCGGCCCTGCTGGCCGCGGTCCTGATGTCCGCGGTACCCATCCTCGTCGTCTACCTCTTCGCCCGCCGGGCCCTCGTCGCGGGTCTGATGGGCGCCGGCGGGAAATGACGGAACCGGCGTCCTGCCAGGTCCGCGGAGGCGGGACACCACCCGATGCGGGGCCCGGGCGCCGGCAGGCGCCGATCACCACCTCACCCTGACGCTGTCCGGCTTGTCCGCCTCCCCGCGACCGCCGGACCGGGGCCCGGGCCCGACTCACCGTCCCAACCGGCAGTCCTTCATGGACGCCCTCGACTTCCCTCCATCACCGCGCGGCTCTCGCGCGCCCGCAAGAGAAACGGATGCGACCTTGACGATCAGCGACGAGCGCCCGACGACCGGGCTGTGGAACGACCCCGCCCTGCCGGTGTCCGTTCGCGCACGGGCCCTCCTCGACGCCATGACCGAAGCCGAGAAGATCGCACAGCTCGGCAGCACCTGGCCCGGCCACGAGATGTCCGGGGACGTGGCTCCCATGCAGGACACCTTCCGCGGCGCCGAAAGCTTCGAAGAGGCGATCGTCGACGGCCTCGGCCATCTGACCCGGGTTTTCGGCACGGCCCCGGTCGCCCCCGAGACGGGCCGCAGGCGCCTGGCGGAGTACCAGGAGCGAGTGACCGCGGCGAACCGCTTCGGCATTCCGGCCATCGCCCACGAGGAGTGCCTGACCGGACTCAACGCCTGGCAGGCCACGGTCTACCCCACGCCGCTCGCCTGGGCGGCCACCTGGAACCCCGGCCTCGTCCACCGCATGGCTGCGGCCATCGGCTCGGACATGGCGGCTGTCGGCGTGCACCAGGGCCTGGCCCCCGTCGTGGACGTCGTACGGGACTACCGTTGGGGCCGGGTGGAGGAGACCATGGGCGAGGATCCGTACCTCGTGTCGGAACTGGGCCTGGCCTACGTGAAGGGTCTGCAGTCGGCCGGTGTCATCGCCACGCTGAAGCACTTCGCCGGCTACTCCGCCTCCCGGGCTGCCCGCAACCACGCCCCCGCCGCCATCGGTCCCCGGGAACTCGCGGACATGATCCTCACCCCGTTCGAGAAGGCGGTGGTGCACGGTCGCGTCGGCTCGGTGATGAACGCGTACAACGACATCGACGGCGTGCCCTGTGGGGCCAACGAGGAGCTTCTGACCGGGCTGCTGCGCGAGAAATGGGGCTTCGAGGGCACGGTGGTGTCCGACTACTGGGCGATCGCGTTCCTCGCCTCCCTGCATCACGTCGCGGCCGACGTCCGGGAAGCGGCCCGCTCGGCACTCCGGGCCGGGATCGACGTCGAACTGCCGCACACCACCGGCTACGGCAGAGCGCTCCTGGACGACGGCGTCTCCACCGCCCTTCTCGACCGCGCGGTGCTGCGGGTCCTGACCCAGAAGGCCGAACTCGGCCTGCTCGACCCCGGCTGGAGTCCCCGGCAGTACACCGTCCCGGCGGACTTCGACTCGCCGCGCAACCGCTCCATCGCCCGCCGGCTGGCTGAGGAGTCCGTCGTCCTGCTCGACAACCCCTCAGGCCTTCTGCCGCTCGCCGGCTCACGCTCCATCGCCGTGATCGGCCCCGCCGCGGACGATGTCCGGTGCCTGTTCGGCTGCTACTCGTTCCCCAACCACGTCCTTCCCCACCACCCCGACGCCCCCTTGGGCATCGACGCGCCCACGGTGCTCGACGCCCTCCGGCGGGAGTTCCCCGCCACCGAGGTACACCACGAGGTCGGCTGCCCGGTCACCGGGGACGACCGCAGTGGCATCGCCGCCGCGGTCGCCGTGGCGGCGGCGGCCGACGTGACGGTCCTCGTCGTCGGCGACCGCTCCGGCATGTTCGGCGGCGGCACGTCGGGCGAGGGCTGCGACGTCGGCGTACTGACGCTCCCGGGAGCGCAGGAAGAACTGGTGGAGGCCGTCCTCGACGCGGCCGACCGAGTCGTCCTGGTCGTCCTGTCCGGCCGTCCGTACGCGATCGGGCGGCACGCGCGGCGAGCCGACGCGGCCCTGCAGGCGTTCTTTCCCGGAGAGGAAGGCGCGGCGGCCATCGCCGGCGTCCTCTCCGGCCGGGTCAACCCCTCCGGGCGCCTTCCCGTCCAGATCCCGGGCGACGAGGCGGGCCAGCCGGGCACCTACCTGGCGCCTCCGCTCGCGCTCAAGAGCGACGGCGTGAGCAACATCGACCCGACCCCCGCGTTTCCGTTCGGGCACGGTCTGTCGTACACGACCTTCGAGATCGATGGCGTATCCGTCGACGAAGCCGCTGTGGCCGTCGACGGGACGATCACGGTACGGGCGAGGGTCTCCAACACCGGCGAGCGGGCAGGCACGTGCGTGCCCCAGCTCTACCTCACCGACCCGGTCGCCTCGGTCACCCGCCCCGTCCGTCAGCTCATCGGCTTCACCCGCGTCGACCTCGCCGCCGGTGAAACTCGTGGCGTCGAGTTCGAGGTTCACGCGGACATGACCAGCTTCACCGGGGCAGACCTGCGCCGACGCGTCGAGCCCGGCGAGCTCGAGCTCACTGTCGGCCAGTCGGCGGGCGACGCAGGCGTCCCCGTCCAGGTGACCCTGCAAGGAGACGAGCGCTTCGTCGACCACACCCGCACCATGACCACGCACGTGGCGGTGCTCCCTGACTGACTGACTGACTGCCTGACTGACCTGGCCGGAACCCGGGGCCGACGGCCGGCGGCTGCGCGGACCTGGTCGACGCAGCCGGGGCCCTGCTCCGCGCGTGGGCGGCCCGGGCCGAGAGGCCGCGTGTCAGGGCATGGCTCAGCAGACCGAGCCACATGTGCCGATGCCGGCCAGGTCCAGCGGGCGGGTGCTGACGGCCGTGCCGCGTTGTCCCTCCACCACGCCCCGCCGCCTGGCGGCTGCGGCATGGGCCCCGCACGCGGTGCGGGGCCCATGCGGTCAGCAGGTCGAGTTGGTCTGGGTGAGCAGGCCCAGTCGCCACGGCAGGTTGTTGTAGTCGCCGCTCGCGTTGGGGTTCATGCCTTGGTACAGGTACTGCAGCTTGCAGGCCGGGATCGTGAGCGTCTGGTCGTAACCCGCGCGGATCATCTCGCCGTGACTGATGTCCCGGGTCCAACTACCGGCGGGGAACGTCACGTTGCCCGACTTGGCGAACGGGTTGCTCTCCGACGCGGCAAGTGGTGTCCACGAGCCGGCGAGGCTGCTCGTGGTCCACGAGCGGAAGTAGCGCCGGCCGTCCGATCCGATGGCCTCGACGAGGAGTAAGTACTGGTTGCTGCCCTGGACCTTGTACACGTTGCTCGCTTCGAACAGCGCGTACTTGGAGTCCTGCGCCGCGATGACGGTGTCGGTGAAGCCGTTGGGGAACTGGCCGACCGTCGTCCGGGACCGGTAGAGGTGCCCGTTGTCGTCGGAGGAGAACAGGTAGCAGTTGGCGCTGTCGCAGATCACCCACATGTCGACCCAGTAGCCGTTGCCGATGTTCTGCCGGATGATGTCGGGCATCGACGAGTAGAAGTTGCGCGGTGCGCTCCACCCGTTGGGGTTGCTGATGTCGGGGTTGGTGGAGTACGAGGCGTTGCCGGTCTGGTAGACGAGGTACCACAGCCGCTGCGGCGCGTAGTAGAACACCTGCGGTGCGGCCCGGTAGCCGGCGCCGACGGCGGTGCGGTCCAGGTAGTGGTGCGTGGCCGAACCCGCCTGCGACCAGTCGGAGAAGCTCAGGTACACCAGGTTGTATCCGGAGGAGCTCGCGGTGCTCGCGAACACGTGGTACTTGCCGTTGTAGTGGACGACCGACGGGTCCTTGATCCCCGCGATGTTGTGGGTCGCGTCCGGCTTCGGGGCGATCAGCGCGCCGCTGGAGCTCCAGCGGAAGCTGCCGGGCAGCGCGGCTGCTGACCGGGGCGAACGGGCCGCGGCGGTCTCGGGCGCGGCTGTGCCGCCTGCCGCCGCCCTGCCGCCCAGCGCGGTGAGCGCTGACTGGTAGGCGGGTTTCTTGTTGCCGCCCCGGTCGAACAGCAGCGGGTTCTCTCCGCTGCGCCATGAGTCGCTGTCGCGGATGCCCCAGACGGTGATGCCGGTGCAGCGTGCGACGTTCATGCAGGCCCGCACGGTGTTCGCGTACGCGGTCGTCGGCGCCTGCGCGATGTCCAGCTCGGTGATCTGGACGTCCACGCCGAGAGCGGCGAAGTTCGCCAGCGTCGTCTGGAAGCCGGCAGGCGGGCCGCCCGCCCCGAAGTGGGACTGGAGGCCGACGCAGTCGATGGGCACGCCGCGCGCCTTGAAGTCGCGCACCATGCGGTACACACCCTGGGTCTTCGCGTCGCTCCAGTTCTCGATGTTGTAGTCGTTGTAGCAGAGCTTGGCCGACGGGTCGGCTGCCCGTGCGGTGCGGAAGGCCTGCTCGATGAAGCCGTCCCCCAGCAGGTTCTGGAACACCGAGGAGCGGTGCTGGCCGCTGCCGCCGTCGGCGAAGGCCTCGTTGACCACGTCCCAGGCGAAGACCTTGCCCTTGTAGTGGTTCATCACGGTGGTGATGTGGTTGTTCATCACGCTGCGCAGCGTGTTGGCGTCCCTGATGGAGCTGACCCAGCCGGGCAGCTGGGAGTGCCAGACCAGGGTGTGGCCGCGCACGCGCTGCCCGCGCGCCGTCGCCCGGTTGACGATCTGGTCGGCGGGGCCGAAGTTGAACGAGCCGCGGGAGCGCTCGGTCGTGTCCCACTTCATCTCGTTCTCGGGCGTGACCGAGTTGAACTCGCGGTCCAGGATCGTGGAGTACGTGCCGTCGCCGAGGCGTCCGGCGGCCACGGCGGTCCCGAAGTACCGTCCGGACTGGGCCGCTTGGGCGCCGAGAGTGGAGGCCCGGACAGCGTCGGGTGCGGCTGTCGCGGCGACGGGTGTCACCAGGGCGGCCACGGCCACCAGGGATAACACCGAGGCTCGGCGACGGCCGAGCCGCTTCAGCGGGTTCATGGTTCTCCTCGTACCGTTGGGTGGGGGGTTGCGCTGTGCGATCGATCGGATGGGATCAGGGCGTCGACAGCTCGAACCGCAGGACGCGGACCGCGCCGCCGAGCGTCTGCGTGGCGTGGTCGAAGAGGGCGAATCGGTAGCCCATGAAGAAACGCCAGTCGTTGCCCATGGTCAAAGCGGGCCCGAGTCGGGTGAAGTTGGTGCCGTCAGTGCTGTAGGAGAAGGTTCCGGGGCGTGCCGCGCCGGGGCGGATGTCCGCGGTCGCGCGCAGCCAGATGCGGCCTGACGAGAGGGCCGCACTCGCGAGCTCGGTGCCGGTGCCGGTGGTGGTCCAGCTGCCGTCCATGGTCAGCCCGCTGACCATGGCCACCCGCGTCGTGCCGCCTTCGCGCCTGACACCGATCCACGCGGAGGAGTCACGAAGCAGCGCGAGCCCGGCCCGGTTGCCGTCCCGCATCGCCGTGTGGTCGATCTGGACCGTGGCGGTGGAGGTGGGACCCTGGACGCGGTGAGTGAGGGTGTTGCGGGCCCAGTACAGGTCGTTGGTGACGGTCGCGGTGCGCAGCGTCAGGCCGTTGCCGGCGGACCACTTGGTGTTGTCCGGGTTGTGGTTCCACTCCCACCTCGGCTTGAGGGTCGTGCCGTCGAAGGTGTCCACGCCGGTCATGGGGGTGACCTGGCGGGGTGGAGTGGGCACGGCCGGGCTGGGGACGGGCACCGAGTGACCGGCGATCTCCCAGTTGACCAGGTCGTACGAGCGCAGGACGGGTGCGCCCGGCGAGTAGTGCATCGTCGAGGCCGAGGCGTAGTAGGTGTCGCCGACACGGATGACGTCGATGTCCGCGAAGTCCTGCCATATCACCGGGTTCGCGTACTGCCCGGCGGCCGCCAGGGCCGGCCTCCGGGCGGGAGCGGAAGCGGCGTTGTGGGAGGGCCCCGCCAGCGCCAGGAAGGCACCGGTGACCAGACCGCCGGCGGCGGTCAGCGCGCGGCGGCGATCTACGTGTTGGCGAGAGCATGACATATCCATGTGTCGTTCTCTCTGCGAGGGAGCACTGCGGGGCGGGTTGGTCCTGCTCGTTCGAGAGTGCGAACGCTGACTGACGTGTCGAGCATCCAGGATGATAGGAGGCTGACACATCCCGTCAATGCCTCTCGCAGGATTCGCTGATGACGCCGAAATGTTTCGGTGATCGGGCGACCCGGAGTCATCGGGGTGGGTGACTGCCGGTCCATCCCTGACGGTCGACGAGGGTGTCGGCAGTCAGCTGACTGGCCACACAGTGTTGACACGTCCGGGACTCCCTCTAACATCCATGAAGGAGCGCGATCCGAAAGTCGATGGAAGTTTCGAACTGCCGGTAAGTGCCGGACGCGTGACCTGAGCCAGACCTCTGTATCCGTCATCCGCTGTTTGCCCATGGCTTGGCGACGATCGCATCATTCGCCGAGCCGATCGCGGGCGCCGCCGACGGCCGGTCCACGGCGAAGCCGGGTGGTTGCGCCTCCGTGGGGTGAAGCTGGAGGCCTGAGCGTCAGTAGGGGTTCCGGTAAGAACCTGTCACCGGCCGCCCACTGCAGGACGGCGGCACTCACCGGTTCCTACCAGGAGGTGCCGGAACGGCAGGCGGCAGCACACGAGGGGGGTGGGGGAAGGGCGACGAGGCCGCACAGGGGCAGGCCGGAAGGCGTCGGCCGACCGGCGCGCTGCTTCCACGACTCGCACGCCCCGCCGGCCAACTCGGCGAGCCGCTCACGGAGTCTCTCGTCACGAAGGGAAGCGTGAGCGCATGTAGTGCCATCCGAAGTAGAGCATCCCCAGCGCTCCTCCCACGGCGCCGGCCTCGCACAGCACGGTCGCCCACAGAGCCATGTCTCGTGCCATCCACAGCAGGCTCACCACCATCAGCGCCATGGAGAACGAGAATCGCTCCCCATGGCCGAGGCCGCGACGATCCGTCAATCCCCGATGGCTGCGCATTGGTACGTTACGCCTTTCATGTCGCTGTGGCCGTCTCGTCTTCCGCCGAAGCCGCGTAGGCAGCGTTCGCGCCGGTCCCGCACATTGTGCCGATCGGCGAAGGAGAACGCGGCAGAAATTTCCGTTCTTGAAGGCACACACCTGCGTCCGACGCGCTCCAACGGCTCGTGGGCGCCTCTTCAGAACCTCGCCGTCGGCGACCCCGCCGAGGCGCGCACCCACGTGGGGCCGCTCATCAGCCGTGCCGCCTTCGATCGGGTCGCGGCGGCGGTGGACGCGGCCCGCTCCGTTGGAGCCCACATCCTGCACGCCCGTCTCGATGGCCTCCCGCAGCGTGCCGGCGGCCATCTGCGCCAACCCCAGGAGTCCCCAGAGGTCAGGTGTTGCGCGCGGCGCCCACCCGCAGGCCCAGGTGAGCGTGACCGGTGAGCTCCAGCGCACGCCGGATGACGGCACTGCCCTGGCGGTAGGAGACCCGCAGCGCCGCCGACCGCATCATCGCCTCGTCCAGGCGTTCCTTGTGACCGGGTGTTGCTCGCTGCGCACACTGTAGAAGCGCTGTCTGCCCATGCTGCCCAGGCGGCGGGCCGCGATCCGGCCTCCACCGCCGTACGCGTACGCCTGGTGCCGACCGGCGCGGCGCCCGCGGTCATCGGCTACGGCGACTCCTGGCTGGCGCTCCACCTCGTGCCCAACACCGTCGTCGTCGAGTGGCAGCGGCCGCCGCCGGAGACTGGGGCGCCCAAGCCGCCGACGCCGCCGGCCGGAAGTGCCCGTGAAGCATGCTTCCAGCGCGCGGCTACCCGAGACCGCCATCGCTCTTGAGAAGCTGGCCGTTGATCCATCCGCCCTCCGCCGAGCAGAGGAACGTGACCAGATTCGCGCAATCCTGCGGCACGCCGAGCCGTCCGAGGGGCGTGAAGCGGATCATGTCCGCCTTCTGCTCATCGGTCATCCACCCGGTGTCGGTCGGTCCGGGATTGATGGCGTTACAGGTCACACCCAGGTGGGCGAGCTCGCGGGCGGCGGCCAGCGTGATCCGGTCCATTGCACCCTTGCTCGCCCCATAGGGCAGGTTGCCGGCGGTGTGGTCGCTGGTCAGGCTGACGATCCGACCGCTTCCGTGCCGCCCGCGGAATCGCAGCCCGTACTCCCGGATCAGCAGCCAGGTCGCCCGTGCATTGACCGCAAAGTGAAGGTCGAAGCTCTCCACCGTGGTGTCCAAGAGGCCCGAGTCGCCTGATTCGCAATGGCAGAGCACCAGCGCGGTGACGTTCCCCAGTTCGCGCTCGACACGGTCGAAGAGCTGAGTCGGTACCGCCGGGTCGCTCAGGTCCGCCTCCACCGCAAGTGTTCTCGCCCCAAGGGACGCCAACCTCTGCTGCAGCTCCTCGGGCGCCCCAGGCTCCACGCCCCACCGCATTCGCGCGTCATAAGGAGTCCAGTACGTGAAGGCCACGTCCCAGTCGGCCCGGGCCAGATTCAGCACCACGGACGCCGCGATCCCCGCCGAACGTCCCGCCCCCGTGACCAAGGCAAGTGGGCGCCGCGCCTCACCCGCGTCCTCCCGGCTTCGCACCCGCGTCTCGCCACCCATGATCCTCATCCTTGCGGACCGTCCCTTACACAGCACCCGATTTTGTCGGTCACGCACCATGCCCTCAACGGTGAGGCGGCGCATGGTCGGACCCACCATGAGGGTGACCGAAGGACGCAGACCGTTCGACCCCGGCCTTGGCTCGTCCGGGGCTCAGTCCTCGGTGGGCTGCTGGAGCATGGCCAGGGTCAGGACATTGCCGCCGATGCCCCATCCGCCGTCGAGGACCTCCTCGACCAGGACCATGGTGTTGGCCCGGGCGCGTTCGCCGTAGATCTCGACGTACAGCTCGGTGGTACGGGCGACGATCGTCTCCTTCTGCTTCTCGTCGAGGCTTCCGGCAGGGACCTTGAAGTTCGCGAACGGCATGGTGGTTCTCTTTCGACAGGTGGTTACGGGAAGCTGCCTGCGGTGGGCAGGCCGTCCAGCCCGACGCGGGGGAAGATCTCGGCGCGGGTGCCGACGGTGATCGCGGAGAGGACTCCGCCGCTGTCGGGGCTGGGGTCTGTGGGGTGGGTGGCCGCCGGGTGGCGGCGCCGTGCACCGCGCTGGGGCCGTCAGATGATGCCGCCGTTGGCGCGGACGACCTGGCCGTTGACCCAGTGGCCGGCCGGGGAGACGAGGAAGGCGACGACGTCGGCGATGTCGGCGGGGGTCCCAAGGCGCTCCAGCGGGGGCTGGGCGGCCAGCCGGGCAATGGTCTGTTCGTCCTTGCCCTCGAGGAACAGATCGGTGGCGGTGGGGCCGGGGGCCACGGCGTTGACGGTGACGTCCCGGCCGCGCAGCTCGCGCGCGAGGATCAGCGTGAGCGCTTCGACGGCGCCCTTGCTCGCGCTGTAGGCACCGTAGCCGGGAAAGGCCAGGCCCACCACGGACGTGGAGAAGGTGACGATCGCGCCACCGCTGCGGATCCTCCGCGCGGCCTGCTGGGCGACGACGAAGGTCCCGCGGACGTTGGTGCGGTGGAGCGCGTCCAGCTCCGCCAGATCCAGTTCGGCGATGGGCGCGAGCAAGGCCCGGCCGGCCGCGTGGACGACGACGTCGACGCCCCCGAACTCGGCCTCCGCGGTGGCGAACAACGCGGAGACCTGCTGCTCGTCGGCGACGTCCGCCCGGACGGCGATCGCCGTGCCGCCGCCGGCGGTGACGTCCTTGACGGCGGCCTCGGCCAGTTCGCGGTTGCCCGCGTAACCGATCAGGACGGCGAATCGGTCGGCCGCCAGCCGGCGCACCGTCTCGCGGCCGATCCCGCGCGAGCCGCCCGTGACGATGGCGACGCCAGGTCGGTCGGCGCGGGGATCTGACGCGGGGTAGCGGTCCGCGGTCTCCTGGGCAGACATCAACACTCCTGCTAGAGGTGCCGGAAAGGGGATGCCACGGCGAACGGATCGTGGCCGGGACGCCGGTGAAGGTGCCCGCTCGTGGCTTCAGCCTGGTCCGACTTGCCCGCCCCAGCCAGGGCTGTGGCCACCCAGGGGTTGCCAACCCCTGGCTTGCCTGCCCCCGTGCGCGCGACCATGGGAGATGTGAAGCATTTGGCACTCGCTGTGTTCCTCAGGTCCCGGCGCGACCGGATCCGCCCGTCCGACGTGGGCCTGCCCACCGGCCCGCGGCGCCGGGTGCCCGGTCTGCGGCGTGAGGAGGTCGCCCACCTGGCAGGGCTGTCCGCGGACTACTACACCGAGCTGGAACGCGGACGCGGCGCCCAGCCCTCGGCCCAGGTACTGGCCTCGCTGGCCCGGGCGCTGCGCCTGAACGGCGACGAACGCGACCATGTGTTCCGCCTCGCCGACCGGCCCCTTCCCCCAGTGGCACACGGCCCGACCGCGCAGGTGCAACCCGGCCTGCTCGGCCTGCTGGACCAGCTCACCACCACTCCTGCCCAGGTCATCACCGACTTGCACGAAACCCTCGTCCAGAACCCGCTGGCCATCGCACTCGTCGGCCGGCCCCCGGCGCAGCGCGGGCTGGAGGCGAGCTTTGTCTACCGCTGGTTCACCGACCCCGGGGCCCGGACCCTCTATCCGCCCGAGGACCACTCCCACCACTCCCGGGTCTTCGTCGCCGACCTCCAGGCGGTCGCCGCCCGGCGCGGCAGCGACACCGAGGTGACCCGGATGGTGGCCGTGCTGCGCGGACGCAGCGCGGAGTTCGCCGCCCTCTGGGACACCCACGATGTCGCCCTCCGGCGAACCGACCACAAACGCATCGTCCACCCCGCCCTGGGCGTCATCGAGCTGGACTGCCACAGCGTGTTCAGCGAGGACGGACGCCAGCGCCTGCTGTGGTTCGGTGCCCCGCCCGGCACCGAGGGCGCGACCCAGCTGAGCTTGCTCGCGCCCACCACCTGGCAGCCTCCCGGCCACCTGCACCTACGCCACCGACGTCAGAGCGGGGAATTCAGCCGGTCCACCCCTTCGTGATTCAGCCATGGATACGCGGGTCACGGTTGGGAGAGCTGGAAATGTTTGCTGGAGTGGGGCGAAGTGGGGTGCTGCGGCCACTTGGCATGCCCATATGCCGCCACTACTCACCGAAGGCCATGCGGGGACCGGGATCGAAATGATGTTCCATTTTCGCCGGATCGCAGGTTAGGCTCATTCCGAGCGATCTTGCACGGAGGTGCCGGGAATGGAGAACACCGCGCCCGCCCGCCGGGGCCGTCCCCCGGGGCCTCGGACCGCTGAGGGCGAGCTGACGCCCCGCCAGGCGGCCATCGTCTCCTACATCACGGAAAGGGTCGACCGGCAGGGCTACCCGCCGTCGATGCGGGAGATCGGCCAAGCCGTCGACCTCGCCAGCACGTCCTCGGTCGCCCACCAACTGACGGCACTGGAACGCAAGGGTGTCCTCTACCGCGACCCGCACCGGCCCCGCGCCTACCGGGTGAGGCCCTCGTGGGCACCCGACCTGGGCAACCGGAGCGAGACCCCGGTCGACGTGCCGCTCGTCGGACGGATCGCCGCCGGCGCGCCCCTGCTCGCCGAGCAGATGGTCGAAGACGTCTACTGCATGCCCCGCCAGGTCGTCGGCGAGGGTGAGCTGTTCGCCCTGACAGTCTCCGGCGACAGCATGATCGGCGCGGCGATCTGCGACGGCGACATCGTGACCATCAAACGCCAGGACAGCGCCGACCACGGTGACATCGTCGCCGCGCTCCTGGAGGACGAGGCGACCGTCAAGGTGCTGCGCCGGCAGGACGGGCAGGTATGGCTGATGCCTCGCAACCCCGCCTACGAGCCGATCCCCGGCGACCGGGCGCAGATCCTCGGCAAGGTCGTCGGCGTGCTGCGGGTGCTCTGAGAAGTCGGAAAACCCTTGGAGATCCGCATGGTCGGCGTGCCAGGCTGTCACCCACCGAAGGGGTGTAGCTCAGAGGCCAGAGCGCCGGTCTCCAAAACCGGATGCCGCAGGTTCGACTCCTGCCACCCCTGCCACCGAGTACGTCGGCGTCTGGGATCCCGCGCCGACGGGGGCGCCGCCCTTCCGCTGCCGCGGGCCCGCGCGTAATACACCGCTTCCACCGCGGTCGCGCCCTCCTCTGCTGGCGGATAGCCTCATGTTCACGGCGAAGGGATTCGTGATCATGGCAGGGCGTGCGATTCCGCCTCGCGTGGTGGCCGCGGAGCGTGTCGCCTCCGAGGTGGGTTTCAAGAAGAGTTGTAGCCCTGAGGTGGGCAGATTGCTCAGGCTGGCGGCCGCTGCGAAACCCCACGGAGTCATCGCGGAGAGCGGCACCGGCTCGGGCGTGGGTACCGCCTGGCTGCACAGTGGGCTTGGCGCCGGCGCCCGCCTGGTTACCGTGGAGCAGGACGAGGAACTGGCCCGTCGAGCGGCCGGTGTCTTCGAGGACGATGACCGCGTCAGCGTCCTCATCGGGGACTGGCGGCTGCTTGAGCGGCACGCGCCCTTCGATGTCTTCTTCTGCGACGGCGGAGGCAAGCGCGACGACCCCCAGCGGGTAGTCGGGTTGCTCGCCCCCGGTGGCCTTCTCATCCTGGACGACTTCACCCCATTGCCCCATTGGCCGCCTCGTTTCGGTGGCGAAGTGGATGAGCTCCGCCTGTTCTACCTCACTCATCCAGCCCTGGACGCCACTGAAGTACTCACGACACCAGCCAGTTCAGCGGTTGTCGGGGCACGCCGCCTCTAGGCAGGAAGGCTTGAAGGGTTCCTGATCACGCTGCGGGGGCCGGTCTGCCACCCCAGCGGATGCCCTTCCCGCTACGCTTGCGAGCCGCAGGGGCCGAGACAGGAAGAACTGTCAGCGATCCTGGGTGGCTCAGCCAGCCGTTCGGCAGCATGACTTAACGCCCGAAGAGTTCTTTGAGCCCTCTTTTGGATTTGGAGGGCCATTCACCCTCTGTCTCCTCTTCTGTGTGGATGAGCTCACCTATGCTCACTCGGTAGTGCGTTTCTGCGAGGCGGTACTTGACTTTCACCAGCCATGACCCGTCCTGCATCCGGAAAACGCTGCGGCCGGGCCGGGACCCGGGTGCCCCTCGGCCGTTGGTGAAACTTGGGTCCGGGTCGCGACCGAGAGCCAGCTCTCGTGCCGCAACTTCGGCCTGCTGCTTGCCTCCCTCGACGTGCTGACTTTCCACCAGACGCCAGCGATGCACGGAGAAGCTGCCGTTCTCCACGCTCTTACGCTCTTCAGTGTCCTCTTCTACGAAGACATACCAGGAAGATGTGGTCACGGTTGCTGACGCTATCGGTCGTTGACCACGACAGTGGCCTGATCGCCCACATGCAGTGGGCGATCACGCGTGGATGTGGTGATCACGGCGTCGTTGCCGTCCTGGAAGTCTGTGGCTGTCTGTCCTCGCGGTGGGTCCTGCTAGGCCACTCTCTCGGGCCGGAGCGGTCGTTCGGTGGCCTGACCGAGCCGCACGACGACGGTGGGTGTCCGCTTGAGCAGGGGAAGGTCCTGCTCCTGCAGGGCGATCACCAGTGCGGTCTCGGGCAGTGCCTCGGGCAGGGCGGCCAGGAGTGCCTCGGCGGTGGGACGGTCCAGGCCGGCCACCGGCTCGTCGAGCAGGAGGATCGGTGGGCGCCTCAGTACGGCGCGTGCCGTGGCAAGCCGCCGACGCTGACCCTGCGACAGCAGGCGTCCGCCGGGGCCCACCGGTGTGTCGAGCGACAAGGCCGACAGGCCGACCACTTCCAGTGCGGCCCGTAGCACTGTGGCGGCGGCCGACGGCGCCGCCTGACGCAGATTGGCCGCGACCGTGTCGTCGGCCAGCCAGTCGTCGGCCTCGACGAGGGTGACCGTCTCGGCGACGGCCGAAGCAGGCAGTTCGTGCACGGGCGTGCCGTCGAGGAGGACCGTGCCGGCAGGTGCGGGGACGCGCCCGGCCAGTTGGCCGAGGAGCGTCGACTTCCCGCTGCCGTTGGAACCGGTGACCAGAACCAGTCCGGGGCCTCGCACGGTCATCGTGAGTGCGGTGAGCGAACCGGTGAGCGGGAGGCCGTCCGTCCCGACGGAACGGACGGGCTCCCGCCGTCGGCCCGCCGGGCGCGCCTCGGCGGAGAGAGCGGCGAGGCGCCCGGCTGCGTCCCTGGCCTGAGCCAGGTGCTGCGTCAGCCGGGGGAGCCTCTCCAGGAGCTCCCACCCGGCGGCGACGAGCAGCACCTCGCCCACCGCGACGGCGATCGGCTGGGCCGGGGCGGCGCACAGGGCGATGACCAGTACCGCCGCTTGCCCCGATGCGGCAAGAAGACGCAGCGCCAGACGGCCGTGCCGCTCGGCTCGGGCAGCGGCCCACTCGGCGGACTCGACGGCGGCCATCGCGTTCGTCGCCGTCCGCTGGGCCTGCGGCAGGGCGTCCAGGCATCGCAGCTCGTTGAAGGCGGCTCGACCGCCGAGCATCGCGGTACCGAATGCGGCCCTGGCCTCCGCGGCGTCGGCCAGCTGGGCACGTGCACTTCGGTGGGCGTGCCGGGCGCAGGCGAGGCCGCCGGCCCAGACAGCGAGTTGGGCCATACCCAGGACAGGCATGGCCCACAGCAGCAGTGCCTCGACCAGACACGCGGTCGTGACCGCCGCCACCAGCGGTGCGACGGCGTTCGCGGGCAGGCCCGCGACGGTCTCCACATCGGCGGTGAGCCGAGTGAGCAGCGTCCCGTCGCGTTGTCCGCGCAACTCACGCGGGGTGAGGCGGGCAGCGCCGCGGGCCAGCCGAGCTCGCAGGGCCACCTGGGCGGCCAGCAGTGTCCGGTGGTTGTCCAGGCGTTCGAGGTAGCGCAGACCGGTGCGGGTCAGGGCCAGTGCCCGGACGGCGCCCGAGGGGTACATCCAGGACCAGGTGGTGTTGGCCTGGAGGGTGACCAGGGCGCAGGTCGTCAGGAACCAGCCGGACACACCGAGCAGTGCGGCGCCGCTGAGTTCTGCCGCCGCGGCGAACAGCATGCCGGTCAGGAGGGCGCGACGCGGAGCCGCTGTGCGCAGCAGCCGCCAGGCGCTGATCCGGTTCATCGGGCTCTCCCATGGTCCAGCGTGATGACGTGGTCAGCCAGCGGCAGCAGCGCGGGACTGTGGGTGGCGAGCAGGACCGTACGTGCGCGGGCCAGCGTGCGCAGCGCGGACAGGACGCGCTGCTCCGCCTCCGGGTCGAGGTGGGCGGTGGGTTCGTCCAGGCACAGCACGGGTGCGTCCCGCAGCAACGCCCGGACGAGGGCCAGTTGTTGGGACTGGCCGGAGGACAGGCCGGTGCCGCGTTCGCCGAGCGGTGTGTCCAGCCCCTGCGGCAGCGCGGCGAGGAGATCGTCGAAGCCGAGGGAGGCGACGGCGTCCAGCAGGTCGTGGTCGCTCGCGGTGGGCCGGGCGAGGAGGAGGTTCTCGCGCAGGGTGCCGGGCAGCAGGTGCGCGGGCTGGCCCACCCAGGCGACCCGGCTGGGGTCGGCGGGAACCGGCACGCGGTTCAGCAGGTGGAGCGCGCGTCCACCGTGCGGGGCGTACAGCCCCGCCGCGACGGCGAGCAGCGTGGACTTGTCGGCTCCGCTGGGGCCGGTGACGGCGAGGCACCGCCCCGGTGCGAGGTTCACGCTGACACGGTCCAGCGCGGGTGTCTCCTGTCCGGGGTGACGGACCGTGACGGCTTCCAGACACACCCCGGGGGGCGAGGCGGTCCGTCGGGTATGTCGGGCAGGCGGCACCACGGTCTCGGGAGGCGCGTCCAGGACCTGGGACAGCAGGCCGGCGGCCGCGGTCGCCCTGGCACGGGCGTGGTAGCCGGCGGCCAGTTCCCGGGCCGGCGCGAAGTAGGCGGGCACCAGGACGAGGACGAACAGCGCGGCCGACAGGCTCATGTGGTCCGGTACGACGGGCAGGTCCAGGTAGTCGAGCAGTGCCAGTCCGCAGTAGGTCGCCACCACTGCGAGGGTGCCCGTGATGAGCAGTTCGACCCACGCGGTCGACAGGAAGGCGATCCGCAGTACTTTCTCGGTGCGACCGGCGACCTCCCGGCCGGGTAGGCCAGCGAACCGGCCGCCTGGTCGTGCGCCCCGAGCCCGACCAGGGTGGGCAGGCCGCGCAGATGGTCCAGCAGCCGGGCCTGGTGGGTGCGGATCGCCGCGAGTTGGGCGCGTACGGCGGTCTGCGTGCCCAGGCCGATGACCTTGAGGTTGGCCGGCAGCAGTGGGGTGGCGGCCAGCACGAGCAGGGCCACGAACCAGCTGCGGGAGGCGATCGCTGCGAGGGTGACGCCGCTGCCGAGCAGCATGGTGGTCCGCGCGGGCAGGTAGTCGGTGAGCCAGTCGGTCAGCTGGCCGACCTCGCCGTCGGCGGCCTGGACCAGTGCCGCGTCGTCCAGGGCGGTGCGCGCCGGGCCGCGGGCGGGCAGCGCCGTCTCGATGAGCCGGCCGCGCAGGGTCTCGCGTACGGTGCGGGCGCCACGCGCGGCCGCCGCGTCGCCCGCGGCCAGCAGTACGGCGCGCAGAGCGACGCCGGCCGCTATGAGGAGGGCGGGAAGCAGCACGGCCGCCGCGGGGTGGGGGGCGCCTTGGAGTGCGGACAGGCCGCGCTGGGCGCCCCAGGAGAGTCCGCCCGCCCAGATGACCGTGCCCAGCTGGGCCGTGCCGCGCAGCAGGCCCGCGCGGCGCAGCTCCCGCCGGCCGACGGCCGCCCATTCCTTCAACCGGGCGGGCACCGGGTCTTCGGCCCTGTGAGCGGCCAGGTCGTCCAGGAGCACGGCGGTGGTGCTCACGAGGTGGTCTCCGCCCCGCTGCCCGCGCTGCCCGTGACATCCGCGATGTCCGCGTGGAAGTACCCGGCGCGCCGGTCGCGGCGGTCGCCCACGATCCAGGCGGTCAGCGCCGTGCAGCCCAGGACGGTGACGCCGACCGGGCCGATCCAGTCGGCCACACCGCCGAACACGTCCTGCGACAGGGCGGTCGCCAGGATGCCGAGGACCACCAGCAGGGTCCGTCGCACGATCGTCCGCAGGGCGCCGGAGGGCGCTGGGGAGACCGCCAGGGGATGGGTACGGGCGGGCAGCGGCGGGATCGGACGCTCCACCGGATCGATGTACTTGCCGCGGAAGCTGCGCCAGGCGTAGACGTTGTAGGCCAGTACGAACGGCATGCACAGTCCGACGCCCAGGACCAGGAAGAGCTGGGAGGAGTGCGGGCTCGCAGCCTGATGGACGGTCAGTCCGGGCGGTACGACGACCGGTACGGAGACCACGGTCAGACCCAGCAGCCCACAGACCGTCATCGTGGCCACGGCGGCGAACGGCCGCCAGTCGGGACGACGGCCGAATCCGTGCCAGGCGACCGCACCCGCCACGACGGCGGCGACGACCGTGAGCCAGAACAGCACGGCGCGCACGGGCTGGTTCAGTTGCGACTGCTGCGGGTCGGCGCTCGGCAGCAGCAGGCCGAGTACGACCGCCATGACCGCGGTGACCACCAGCAGCGACCGTCCGGTGCGGCGGACGACCGACCGCGACCAGCCCTCGGTCCTGTCCTGCAGCCAGGCGGCCCCGGCCAGCAGGTAGACGGCGACCAGGCCGAGCGCGCACAGCACGCCGTAGAGGCCGAGCCAGTCGAAGGCCCCGCCCCGGAAGACGCCGTCGTACTGCTTCGGGCCGGTGAGCACGGTGCCGAGGACGAGACCCTGGCACACGGTCGCGGCCAGCGAGGCCCCGCCGAACAGCAGGGCCCAGCCTCGCCGGTAGCCGTCGGCCGCACTCTGCATCTCCAGGCCGAGCCCGCGCAGGATGACGGCGATGAGCATGCCGATCAACGGCAGGTAGACACTGGGCAGAATCACGGCGTAGGCGCCCGGCAGGCCGGCCCAGAGGACGACACCGGCCAGGATGATCCAGCTCTCGTTGGCGTCCCAGGCGGTGGCGACGATCTCGCCGTACTCCCGGCGGCGCTCCGGCCGGGCCACCAGGCTGAGCATGCCCACCCCGAGGTCGTAGCCGTCGAGGACGACGTACATGCCGAGCGAGAAGAGAACCAGGGCGTAACTGGCGTACTCAAGCAACGAGGGCCTCCGATGCGTCGGGCGAGGCGGGCCCGGTGGGCAGTGCCTCGGGGCCGGCCTTGACCGTGCGGACGATGTAGCGGGCCCAGATGGCCAGCAGGGTGACGTAGAGCAGGACGAAACCGGCGAGACTGGCGGCGACTTCGAACACGGAAAGGTGGGAGACCGCGTCGGCGGTGCGCAGTTGGCCGTAGACCACCCACGGCTGCCGACCCGTCTCCGCGACGATCCAGCCGCCGGTGATGGCGATGATTCCGGCCGGGGTCATCCACACCATCCACCGCAGGAAGCGCGGGGAGTCGAACAGGCGCCGCCGCATGCGCAGGACCACGCCCGCGAAGGCCGTGCCGAACATGAGCAGCGCGGTGAAGTACATCGCGCGGAAGCCGTAGAAGGTGGTCCACATGTTGGGGCGCTCGTCGGGCGGGGTCTGCAGGAGGCCGGGCGTCGTCGTCCTGCCGCTGAGGTCCTGGGCGATGACCGAGCCGAGGTGGGGAATCTCGACGTGCAGTCTGTTCTCGCCCTTGCCCGTGTCGGGGACGACGAGCAGGTTGTAGCCGTTGTTGTCGCTCTTCCAGTTGCCCTCGAACGCCTCCAGCTTGGGGAGCTGGTGCTGCCCCATGAAGACCGCCGTGCCGTCCCCCACGTACAACTGCACCGGCATCAACACCCCCAGCACGCCGAGCGCGACGGACAGGCAGCGGCGGGCCATGGGCTGGGCGTGGACCCGGTTCTTCACCAGGTACCAGGCGGAGATCCCGCCGACGAACCAGGAGGCGCTGATCAGCACGGCCAGCAGCATGTGCGGGAAGCGGTGGGCGAAGGCGGGGTTGAGCAGGATGTTGATCCAGTCCCTGGCGTGGAACTGGCCGTCGACCCTCTCGTAGCCCACGGGGTCCTGCATCCAGCTGTTGGCCGACAGGATCCAGGTGGTGGACAGCAGGGTTCCGAAGGCGACCATCCAGCTGGCCAGGGCCATGGTGCGCGGGCGGATCCGCCCGTCCCCGTAGAGCATCAGGCCGATGAACCCCGCCTCCAGGAAGAAGGCGGTGATCACTTCCATGCCGATGGTGACTCCGATGACCGGCCCGACCGCGTGGGCGTACACGCCCCAGTTGAGGCCGAACTCGAACGTCATCACCGTGCCCGCGACGACGCCCAGGCCGAAGCCGACGGCGAAGATCTTCTTCCAGAACCGGAAGATCTGCAGGTACAGCGGGTTCCCCGTGCGCACGTGGACCGTGTACACGACGGCGAGGAGCACGGAGAGGCCGACGGTGAGCGCGGGGAAGGTCATATGGAAGATCGCGGTGATCGCGAACTGCCACCGGGACAGTTCGACGACGGTTGACGAAGCCATGGGCACTCCCGGGGAGGCAACGGTTCTTGGCGGGGCCCGCGCGTGTTCACGGCCCGCGCTGGGCGAGGCATCAGGCACGGGGCACCCCGGTGGGCTTTCGCCGGGGCCGCCTGTCGCGTGCGGGTCCGTCGCCGCGGCCGTGCCGACCAGGGGGCGGGACGTGATCACCACCCTGTGACCCAGCCACGCTAGACGGCTGACCGGGTACGACGATTGCCCACGAGCGCCCCTGCACTTGCCCGACGCTGCATACTTGCGGTCGCACAGGCAGCGGCGGACCACGCCCGGCCGGAGAGGGCGCTGACGGGCAAGCTCCGCTGCGCGCACAGGCATGACGGCCGTTCGACCGGTGCCTACATTGCGGGCACCCGAACAGTTGCCGGAACGAAGAGGCCCCCATGCAATTCGGAATTTTCTCGGTGGGGGACGTGACCCCCGACCCGACCAACGGCCGTACCCCGTCGGAGCGTGAGCGCATCAAGGCGATGGTCGCCATCGCGGTGAAGGCGGAGGAGGTCGGCCTGGACGTCTTCGCGACCGGCGAGCACCACAACCCGCCGTTCGTGCCGTCGTCGCCGACCACGATGCTCGGCTACATCGCCGCGCGGACCGAGAAGTTGATCCTTTCGACCGCCACGACGCTGATCACCACCAATGACCCGGTGAAGATCGCCGAGGACTACGCGATGCTCCAGCACCTGGCCGACGGGCGCGTCGACCTGATGATGGGCCGCGGCAACACCGGCCCGGTCTACCCGTGGTTCGGGCAGGACATCCGGCAGGGCATCAACCTCGCCAAGGAGAACTACGCGCTGCTGCGCCGGCTGTGGCGCGAGGACGTCGTCGACTGGGAGGGCACGTTCCGTACGCCCTTGCAGGGGTTCACCTCCACGCCCCGGCCGCTGGACGGCGTGCCGCCGTTCGTCTGGCACGGCTCCATCCGCTCCCCGGAGATCGCCGAGCAGGCCGCCTTCTACGGTGACGGCTTCTTCCACAACAACATCTTCTGGCCGGCCGAGCACACCAGGCGGATGGTCCAGCTGTACCGGCGGCGGTACGCCCACCACGGGCACGGCCGGCCCGAGGACGCCATCGTCGGCCTCGGCGGTCAGGTCTTCATGCGGAAGAACTCCCAGGACGCCGTACGGGAGTTCCGCCCCTACTTCGACAACGCGCCCGTCTACGGGCACGGCCCCTCGCTGGAGGACTTCACCGAGCAGACCCCGCTGACGGTGGGCTCTCCCCAGCAGGTCATCGAGCGGACGCTGTCCTTCCGCGAGACCGTCGGCGACTACCAGCGGCAGCTGTTCCTGATGGACCACGCGGGGCTGCCCCTGAAGACCGTCCTGGAGCAGCTCGACATCCTCGGTGAGGAAGTGGTGCCTGTGTTGCGAAAGGAGTTCGCGATCGGTCGCCCGGCCGATGTGCCGGACGCTCCCACCCACGAGTCGCTGCGGCGCGTTCAGGAGGTGTCCGCCGCATGAAGCTCGTCGCCGTGTCCGCCGGGCTGAGCACCCCGTCCTCCACCCGTCTGCTCGCCGACCGTCTTGCCGAGTCGGCGCGTGACGAGCTCGCCGGTCAGGGCCACGACGCGGAGACGGAGGTCATCGAACTGCGGGAGCTGGCCGTCGCCGTCGCCAACAACCTCGTGACCGGCTTCCCTCCGCCGCCGCTGGCCGCCGCGATCGACGCGGTGACGGGCGCCGATGGCCTGATCGCCGTGACGCCCGTGTTCACCGCCTCGTACAGCGGGCTCTTCAAGTCGTTCTTCGACCTGATCGACCCGGCCGCCCTCACCGGCAGGCCGGTGCTCGTCGCGGCTACCGGAGGCACGGCCCGCCACTCACTGGTCCTGGAACACGCCCTGCGCCCGCTCTTCGCCTACCTGCGCGCCGTCGTCGTCCCCACCGCGGTGTACGCGGCGTCCGAGGACTGGGGATCCGGCGGCGACGAGTACACCGAGGGCCTGCCCGCGCGCATCCGGCGGGCGGGCGGCGAACTGGCTGCCCTGGTGGCCGCCCGCCCGGCCGAGGAGACGCCCGAGGACGACATCACCGCGCTCGAGCGGCAGCTCTCCGACCTGCGGTTCGACTGAGGACGTAAGAGTCACCCGATCGGGAGGCGTCGTAGGACATTCCAGCTGTTCACACTGGTATGGCATGCTTCGCGCAGATTCAGCGCGCCGCACGCCTGCCACAGCTGCATTCCGCGCGGCCATGGCTTTCCGGGATGGCTCGTGGACCGGAGTACGACACGGCTCCCCTCCGGCAGAACGGGTGCCGCACAGGCGCCGGTCCGCGGCCGGGACGAGGAACTCGCATTCATCGACACGCGACTCACGCCCTTGCCCGTGGCCACGGCGGGGTCGTGTGCGTCGAGGGCGCCCCAGGCAGTGGCAAGACCCGGCTCCTGGCGGAGGGGTACGCGGCCGCGGTGCGGCAAGGTCTCCGGGCGTTCCGGGGCGGCGCGGATCCCGACGAGCAGTTCGTGCCGCTCGGCCCCGACAGGTCCTGGGCCTGAGCGAGTCGGACCTGCGGCAGCTCACGGCGTCTCCCCTCGACCCCGACACCGCGCTGGGCGGGCTGCTGTCCGCCTGTCTGACCCGGCTCGCGGACACGACGGGAACGTACCGAGCGCACACCCGCGAGGTGATCGCCCGCCTCGTCGTGGACATCCTGACCGTCCTGGCCGACGAACGGCTCGGCAGGATCTCCGAGGGAGCCCGGAGCGGGGACACGGTGATGCTGCTGCGGATCCGGGCGTACATCGGCCGGCATCTCGCCGATCCGGATCTGACCCCGCAGACCATCGCCCGCGCCCATCACATCTCCGTGCGTTACCTGCACAAGCTCTTCGAGGGCGAGGGTACGACGGTCGGCCGGTGGATCCGCAGCCGCCGACTGGAGGCGTCCCTGCGGGACCTGGGGCACCGCGAGGCGACGGGTCTGACCATTGCCGCAGTGGCACGCCGGTGGGGTTTCACCAGCGCCGCCCACTTCAGTCGGGCTTTCCGGGCCGAGTACGGGATCTCCCCCAGAGAGTGGCGTGACACCTGCCGGCCGGGGGCCGGCCGAACCGACGAGGACCAGCATGGGAACTGAGCACGGCACCACCCATCGCCCCGTACCCGGCCTACCGTTGGTGGGCCGACAAGTGGAGATCGCTCAGATCCTCGACACCCTCGGGAAGGGGAGGACCGCACCGCGGACGCTGCTCCTGCTCGGTGAGGCCGGCGCCGGTAAGTCGAGGCTGCTGGCGGTCGCCGTCGACCACGCACGAGACAACGGAACGCTCGTGCTGGCGTGTCAGGGCATCGAGGCCGAGTCACGACGCTCCTTCGCGGCCCTGCACCAGTTGCTCCTCCCGGTTCTGCCCGACGTCGCCGCGCTGCCCGACCATCTGCGGACGGCACTCGAGACGGCGTTCGGCATGGCTCCCGCCGACAGGCCTGCCGACCCCATGTCCCTCCACATGGCGGTCTTGACGCTGCTGACCGAGGTCTGCCGGCGGCAGCGCGTGCTGCTGACCGTCGACGACGTCCAGCACCTCGACCGGGACTCCCTCGACGTTCTCAGCTTCGTGATGCGCCGTGTCACGGCACAGGACATGCCGGTCCTGCTGGCGGCACGCGGGCAGACACCCCCGGACGGGCTTCCGGCGGACCTGCGCACCCTGCTGCTGGGGCCGCTGACCGCACAGGCCGCGGCCGAACTACTGGACGCACAGCCGCACGTCCCGACCGGCCGGACGCGGATCGAGCTGCTGCGGCAGGCCGATGGAAACCCCCTTGCCGTCATCGAACTGTGCCGTGCGGCCGGAACGGGCGGGGCAGGCGTACTGCCCGGCGGCGGAGTGCCGCAGACGCAACGCATCCAAGAGCTGTACGCCTCCCGCCTGCGCGGCCTGCCGACGGCGGCCCAGCGACTCCTTCTGTACGCCGCGGCGTCGGACGAGGACCTCCCCACGATCATGACCGCAGCGGGAGCGGGGCAGGATCTCGGGGCCTGGACACCCGCCGAGGAAGCCGGGCTCGTGACCGTCGCGGAAGGACGGGTCGTCTTCCGGCATCCGCTGGCCCGCGCGGGTTCCTATCACTCAGCGCCCGCCGGCCTGCGGCAGCAGGCGCACAGGGACCTGGCGGCCGCCCTCACGGATGACCCGGCCCGCCGTGCCTGGCACCTGGCCGCCGCATGCGTGGGCCAGGACGAGTCGGTGGCGGCGGCCCTGGAGGACACCGCCGCACTCGTTGAGCTGCGTGGCGCCTTGTTCACGGTGGCCCAGGCGCTGCAGCGGTCCGCCGAGTGCAGCCCCGCGCCCGCTGACCGGGCGCGCCGGTATGCGATGGCGCTGCGAGCCGCCCAGAACACCGGCGATCCCTCGTGGGTCGGTGAGCTGTACGAGAAGGTCACCGCGCTGACCGACAACCGGAACCTGCTGGGCATGGCGGCGTGTGGCGCGGGCATGGCGCTGTCGCTCTTCGGCGACCAGCGCCAAGGGTTCAGGGTGTTGATGAGCGCGATGGAGCCGCATCCGCCCACGGACGGGATCACGGTGCTCGCTCTGGCGGGAGTACTCAACGGAGTCGCATATCAGTCGGGCCTGCCCGAGGCCAGGGGTGCGATCGCCACTCTGCTGGCCGGGGCCGAGGCGGAGAACCGGGAAACCCCCTACGCCGAGCTGACGACCTCCGCAACCGCCGCCGCGATACGGGCCGCGACGCTGGCCGGTGCCGACCCCACCGCCGCCACCGAGTTGCTGCGGGGCATGCCCCGGCAGTGGGGTGCGTCGGAGCCGTCGACCCGTCTCGCGGAGATCACCTGGGCGGTCGGGCTCGCCACGGTCGCGTGGTTCGCCGACGAGTCCGACCTGTGCGTGGACGCCCACCGCCAGGCGTACAAGCTGGTCAGTGCGCACGGGTCCATGGGTATCGTCGCGCCCTCGCTCAACTCGATGGGCGCGGCGCTGATCGACACCGGCCGGTGGGCGGAGGCCGACGAGCATCTGGAGAAGGCCGCGGCGCTCGCGGCGGTGCACAAGTGGAGACATCTGCAGACGGACCTCGAGGCGTTGCAGGTGACCTTGCGGGCCCTGCGCGGCGAGCCCGCCGTCATGCCGGCGGACGCGGCCTGGACGGCAGTTCGTCTGGAGGAGAACCGCGCCACCCACGCACGCCTGCTCCAGGCCGCTGGTACCGGTGCCGCGGCGGCCGGCGACTTCGACGGCGCCTTCCGGCACTTCAGGTCCCTGTTCGCCGAGGACGGCACGCCTCTGCACTACTTCCTCTCCCCGCGATCGATCGCCGACTTCGCCGCGGCCGCCCAGCGCACGGGCCGGCAGGAGGAGGCGGCGCACATCGTCGAGGCGGTGCGCGCCGCGATGGGGCCGCGGCCGACGACCCGGATGACGCTGCTGCTGCACCATGCCGCTGCGCTGACCGGCGACCCGAAGGACGCCGAGCACCACTTCCGGCTCGCCACGGTCGACCCGGCGGGCGATCAGTGGCCGCTGGCCCGGGCGCAGGCACGGCTGCACTACGCCCAGTGGCTGCGCAGGAGGCGGCGCCCCCTGGATGCCCGCCCGCTCCTGGTCACGGCGCTGGAGTCGTTCACCCGGCTCGGCGTGGCGGGCCGGGCCGAGGAGGCGCGCGTGGAGCTGCGGGCCAGTGGCGTGGCCACCTCACCCGCCCAGGCCGACCCGCTGGCAGAGCTGACCGCCCAGCAGCGCGAGATCGTCCGGCTGGCGGCGCGGGGGCTGCGCAACCGGGAGATCGCCGACCAGCTGATGCTGTCCCCCCGCACGGTCAGTTCCCACCTCTACAACGTGTATCCGAAGCTGGGCGTCAGCAGCCGCAACCAGCTCCACGCCCTCTTCGAGGATCTGTGAGGCGGGAAGGGCGTAACCCGTCGCGTTGCCGCAGGACCTGACGGCATTGCACCGAGGCTCCGGTCAACTCGGCGCTCAGCCCAGCTCCGTGTCCAGCCACTGGAGGACCTCCGGGGTCACCGGGTCGGTGATGTCGCCGAACTCGCCATGCCTGGTGAGATATTTGGCCACGTAGGGGCAGACCGGCACGACGCGCTTGCCTGACGCGCGTACATCGGTGAGTGCCTCCTGGACCAGTCGCGCGGCCAGGCCCTGGCCGGCGAAGGCGTCGTCGACTTCCGTGTGGAAGAAGACGCGCTGCCCACCACGGTCGCGGTAGGCGGTCAGACCGACGCGCTCTCCGTCGACGAGGATTTCGTAGCGGTGCCACTTGTCCACCCGTTCGACGGTCGGAGTGGCGGAAGGCCGGGTCATCGGGATCCTTTCGGTTGGTGCGGGTCAGCGGCGGGGTGGGTTTCCGCGTGGTGAGATGACGGCGTTCGGCAGCGCCGGCGCCGGGAGGCGGTCGCCGTCGCAGCCCTCGACCGTGCCGAATCGTTCAGAGGAGTTCTGCCAGTCCTCCCGGGCCCGGACGATCTCTTCGTGGCTGCGGCCGATGAAGTTCCACCACATGACGATCCGTTCGTCGAACGGTGCTCCGCCGAGCAGGACGGTCCGGGCCGTGCCGTCCGACTCGTTGGTCAATGTCAGGATGTCGTTGCCCGTTCCGGCGTACCCCAACTCCGCGGGCTGCAGCAGCGTGTCGGCCATGCGGACAGGGCCGGCGTCGACGAGAAGGCCGTACTCGAAGCTGGGATCGACGGTGAGTGTGACGGTCGCTCGGGGCTCCAGGACGATCTCGGCTCCGAGCAGGGGCGTGAAGGTCGGTACGGGGGAGTCGTCTCCGGCGAGGGAGCCGAGGAAGACCCTGATCTCGGCACCGGCGATCCGCACCGGTTCGGGTACGTGGTGATGGAAGTCGCGTTCCGCGTTCCTGTGCTGTTCGGGCAGCGCCACCCACAGTTGCACGCCGTGCAGGATCGTCGTCTGCTCGGTCGAGACCTCCGAGTGGCTGATGCCGTACCCGCCCGTCATGAGGTTCAGCTCGCCCGGTCGCACGAGCGCGTGGCTGCCGAGACTGTCCCGGTGCTCGATCTCCCCGCTGAACAGCCAGCTCACCGTCTGCAGTCCGGTGTGCGGATGCGGGGCGACGTCCATGCCGCCCGTGACCGCGACGTCGTCGGGGCCGTAGTGATCGGCGAAGCACCAGGCGCCGATCAGGGTCCGGGCGCGCTGCGGCAGGGTGCGCCGCACCGTCATCGCCCGCGGGCCGCCGAGCGGGACGTCCCGTGGGGGGAGTACGTCGATGTGCGGGACTCCCGTGCTCCGTTCGCCGGCGGGTGTTCCGTCGTGCAGCTCGCCGGGCTCTGTCTCGACGTTGCTCACTGGGCAGCGCCTCCTTTGTCTTCCGGGACAACCGGTCCCGAGGCCGTGTCGAAGGCATGAGTGACCTCTGGCCGGGTGCCGGGGGCGAGGAGACGGCGTGCCCGCTCCTCGTGGCGGCGGTCGGTGAGAGTGAGCCTGTCGCTGTGCTGGGCGAGATGCTCGGACCATGAGGCGACGAGGTAGTTCTCGATGAAGTGCCCCGGGTCCTGCCCGTCCTGGTACAGGCCCCAGGTGAGGGCTCCGGTGCGCCGCCGGGAACGGGCGACGTGCTCCATGCAGTCACTGAAGGCGGTGCTGTTTCCCGGGGCGACGCGGTAGGAGACCGTGACCAGCACGGGGCCGGTGGCCGGTCCCGGTTCGAACACCAGGGGCGGGACCGGCCAGTGCGCGGAGGGGGAGGGGTCGTCTCCCTCCGCACCATGCAGCGGCCAACGACGCAGACTCAGGGCACTGACGAGCAGCAACCCGCTGCCGGCCAGCAGAGGGGCGGTCAGCCCCAGCCGGTCGGCGAGGGCGCCCCACAGCGGCGCCGCCAGCGCCTGGCCGCCCTGGAAGACGAGGAGATAGACGGCGAGACCACGGGCCCTGACCCAGCCCGGGAGCCGCGTCTGCATGGCCGCGTTGAGGGTGGACAGGACCCCGATCCACGCCAGGCCCGCGAACAGCAGTGCCACTGCCACCAGCCACGGGATGCGTACGGTGGCCAGTACGACCAGGACACTCGCGAAGACCAGGGCCCCGCCACCAAGAGTGCCGTTGGCACCGAGCACCCGGTTGCTGTGGGGCAGCACGAAGGCGCCCGCGACCGCTCCGACACCGACCGCGCCCAGCAGCAGCCCGTAGCCGCCGGAGCCAAGGTGCAGGGAGCGGCTCGTGACGAGCGGCAGCAGCGCCCAGAGGGCGGCGCCACCGGGGATGAACAGCACCATGCGCAGGAGGACCCGGCGGATGTCCGGTGCGTACCACACGTAGCGGCGGCCTGCGTCGAGGGCGGTCAGCAGCTTCTCGCCCCCTGTCACGGCGACGACCGTCCGTGGGCGCCGCCAGAGCAGCAGGACGGCGGCGATGCCGAGGTAGGAAACAGCGTTGAAGGCGAAAACCCATCCCGCGCCCGCCGCCGCTACGACCACTCCGCCCGCGGCCGGCCCGACGGCGCGGGCCAGATTCATGTTCACGCCGCCGAGCGCGGCGGCCTGTCCCAGTTGACGGCGTTCCACCAGCTCGGGCTGGATCGCCTGCCAGGCCGGACCCATCAACGCGGTGCCGCACCCCAGCAGGAAGGTGAGGACGAGCAGCAGTACGGGAGTGAGAGCGTCCGCGAACGCCAGCGCGGTCAGCGCGCCGGACACCGTGAGCAGGGCCAACTGCGCGGCCAGGAGCACCCTGCGACGGTCGTAGCGGTCGGCCACCACGCCCGACGGCAGAGCCAGGAGCACCACGGGCAGGCTGGACGCCGTCTGCACCAGCGTCACCAGTGCCGCGTCCTGCCCGATCAGCAGCCACTGGGCGCCGACCATCTGCATCCAGCTGCCGATGTTGGAGACCAACTGGGCGATCCACAGCGCCCGGAAGAGGCGTGCCGCGAGCGGCGCCCATGCCGACTCCGGCTTTGCGGGCAGTGTCGGTGTGGAGGGGGGTGCGGGGCTCATGCTGGTCCATGCGGGGTGAGTGCGAACGCGTTGACTCCGGCGGGTGTCGCGCAGGTCAGGCAGAGATCGCGTGTGTCAGGTACGGCTGTTGTCCTGGCCAAACTAGGACTGGTCCACCAGTGACTGTTGTCCTTTGGCGCACCGGTTCTTGCCTGTCGGTGCAGCCACTGGTGGGCCGGTGTGCCGTTCAGGGCCGCGGTCGGAGCCAGGTGGCATCGACGGTCGAAAGACGATGGGTGATCGCGGAGGTGACCGCGAGCAGCACCAGCGTCAGACCCAGCCCGAGCACGAGGTGGCCGTGCAGGACGAGCTGGGCTCCGACGAGAGCGCCGAGGAACATGGCGAGCACGGACAGGATCCGGCGGCCGGGGCGCGGCGCCTCGCCGCCGGCCGGGGTGGAGTCCGCGGCCAGGCCCGTCAGGGTCAGGGTCAGGACCGTCGTGGTGAGGTCGGGAACGCCCAGACGCCGGGCAACCGCGTTCTGCAGGCCCATGGCGAGCCCCAGGAACACGATCAGCGTGTACTGGACGCCGGGGGTGACCCGGCCGTCCGATACGGCGGCGGCCGCCACCGTGACCGCCACCAGGACGGTCTGCACAGCCGTGGCCGAACTCAGCAGGTGCCCCCGGTGCGTGGCGAACCGGGTGCCGAGCCTGCCCCCCGCGAGCGCGCCGAGGAGGAAGGCGGCCATCGCGACGACGGACGCGAGCGCGGACAGGCTCTCTGCGCCCGCCAGGGCGAACCCGAGGAAGACCACGTTGCCGGTCATGTTGGCGACGAAGACGTGCCCGAGCGCCAGGTAGCTCACGGCGTCGACCAGACCCGTGACCACCGTCAGGGTCAGCATCAGGGGAGGCAGCGGACCGTGATGTTGCTCTCCGCGCGGTGCCAGGGTGCGGAGCGCGTCAGTCAGCAGCCCGCGCATACCGCGTCCCTTCACCTGCGGTGGCCGGCTGGTGCAGGACCACGCGTGTGAGCAGGCCACTGGCCGGGCCCATCACGATCGCGGCGACGGAGACCCACACCGGCCAGGGGGTGACGGCCAGTGCGTGGTCCACGGACCACCGTCCGGGCCCGGTCAGGGCCAGAGCGGCGGAGACGACGACGAGGACGAAGGGGTATTCGTAGCCGTCGTTCTGCACCCACAGCCCCTTGGGCCACTTCACGGTGCCCGCGACCGTCATCACGCCGATGGCGGCCATCGCGGCCAGGGGCGTGAGCAGGCCGGCCGCCAGGAACAGGCCGGAACCGATCTGACTGGCTCCCGCGACGAACGCGGTCAGCCGACCGCCGCGGAATCCGTCCCGGCGGAACTCGTCGGTCCCGCCCGCCAACCCGTTGCCTCCGAGCCGGAAGCTCACCTTCTGCACACCGTGCGCGGCGATGAGCAGCCCCACCGCCAGCCGGAGGATCAACAGTCCAGCGTCCATCATGTTCCTGCCTGTTCCTGAGGTATGGGTGCCGTGGCTCAGCCGGCGGCGTGGGCGCCGATGACAGCCTGCGCGTAGACCATGCCGAGGCCGTAGGTGCCGGCGTGCCCCTTGACCACGTCGCCCACGGCGGCGTACGTCTCGGTGCGGGCCCAGTCGCGCTGGAGCTCCAGGAGCACCTGCACCCAGGTGACCGGGACGGCCCCGGCCTGGACCATGCGCTGGACGGCGTGCTCGTGGGCCTGGGGGCTGACGCCGCCGGACGCGTCGGTGACGACGTAGACCTCGTAGCCCTGGGCGATGGCGGAGAGCACGGGCAGGACGACGCAGACCTCGGTCCACAGACCGGCGATGACGAGCTTCTCACGGCCGGTGGCCTTGACCGCCTCGACGAAGTTCACGTCCTCCCAGGCGTTCATCGTGCTGCGGTCGATGATCTTCTGCTCGGGGAAGACCTCGGCCAGCTGCGGCATGAGCGGCCCGGAGAAGGTCTCGGCGGCCACGGTGCTCAGCACCACCGGAACGTCGAACACCTTCGCGGACTTCGCCAGGCCCACGGTGGAGTTGATGATGGCGGTGCGGTCACCGCTGCCGGTGCCGAAGAACATCTGCGGCTGGTGGTCGATGAACAGCACCGCACAGTTGTCCGGGGTGAGCAGGTCGGGGCTGGGGGCAGCGGTGACCTCGGCGATGTTGACCATGGGAGGAGAGCCTTTCTCGACAAACGGTGGCGCGGACCGCTGTCCGTGCCGTGGGAAGAACCGTCCGGCTGGACGGAGCCTGTGGGTGGTGTCCCGGAAGGGGCGACTCGAGGGCCGGGCCCCTTCCGGGAGTTCAGAGGTCGAAGCAGGGATCGATGGGGGTGCTCGCGGCGCCCGGGACCAGGCCGCGCGCGACGCGCCACTGGCGGTGCTCCTCCGACTCGGCGACGGCCTCGCCGAGCGCCTCCGCCTGGCGGGCACCGGCAAGAGCCGCTCGACGGGACGCCTGGTAGCCGCCGAAGTGCGCGACCGGGCTCCAGGCCGGGCTGACGGGAGGAAGCGCCTCGTCGAGTCCCTGGTACTCGGCGGCGGCGTAGACGATCCGGCCGCCGGTCACCGTCAGCAGCGACTCGATGTGGGCGATGTCCGGCTCGGGCACGGTGAAGTAGTCGTCGGACAGCACCGCCAGGTCCCCGTAACAGCCTGGCTGGAGCACACCCTTGACCTTGTCCTCGCCGGTCAGCGCGGCGCCGGCGCGCGTGAACATCGTCAGCGCTGTCTGCCGGTCGACACGGTTGGCGGGCGGGCGCAGCGCCAGATCGCCGGCCGAGCGACCGCTGACGAGCCAGTGCAGGGCGACCCAGGGGTTGTAGCTGGAGACGCGGGTGGCGTCGGTGCCGGCGCCCACGGTCAGGCCGCGGTCCAGCATGGCCCGGATCGGCGGGGCGTCCGCGGCGGCCCCGGGGCCGTAGCGCCGTAGGAACGCCTCGCCCTGGAAGGACAGACGGTTCTGCACGGACATCGCGCCGCCGAGGGCGGCGATACGGTCGAGGCTGTCCGCGGAGACGGTCTCGGCGTGGTCGAACAGCCACCGGTTCCCGCACGGGAAGAGCCCGTCCGCGGCGAGCTTCTCGAACACCGCGAGGTCACGGCGGATGGTTTCGTCATAGGTGGCGTGCAGCCGGAAGCCCCATCCGTTCTCCATGAGCAGGCGCACCGCCTTCTCGAACTCCGCCTCGTAGTCAGGGGCGAGTTCCGGACGCGGCTCGGCGAAGTTCTCGAAATCGGCCGCCGACCAGGTGAGATTCTCACCCGCGCCGTTCAGACGCAGCCATTCGTCTCCGTCCTCGAAGTTGGCCATTTCGATCCAGCGGGCGAGATCGTCGATCTCCTGACCGGGAGTCTGCGGAAAAAGGTGGTAGGCGATACGCAGCGACAACTGTCCGGCCTTGGCCAGTTCAATGACGGTGGCGTAATTGTCGGGGAAGTTCTGGAATCCGCCGGCGGCGTCGATCGCGGAGGTCAGTCCGAATCTGTTCAACTCGCGCAGGAAATGCCGGGTGGAGGTCTTCCGGTCCTCCTCGCTCTCCAGGATCGGCGCCTTGGCCAGGGTCGAGTAGAGAATGAGGGCGCTGGGAGCGGCCAGCAGCATGCCGGTCGGTTCCCCGTCCCGGCCCCGCACGATCTGCCCGCCCTTGGGGTCGGGCGTGTCCTTGCCGAAACCGGCGGCCTTGAGCGCCGCCCGGTTCAGCACGGCCGACTGGTACAGGTGAAGGACGAACACGGGGGTGTCGGGGGCGGCGGCGTTCAGTTCGGCGACGGTCGGCAGCCGGCGTTCGGCGAACTGCTCGGCCGACCAGCCACCGACCACCCGGACCCACTGGCCCTTCGGCGTACGAGCGGCCTGCTCACGCAGCATCGCCAGGCCCTGACGCAGACTGCGCACGCCGTCCCAGCGCAGTTCCAGGACGTAGTTGAGACCCCCGCGGATCACGTGCAGGTGGGCGTCGTTGAGGCCGGGGATCACCCGTCGTCCGAGCGCGTCGACCACCTTCGTGCCCGGGCCGACGTGGCCGGCCACGTCCTTGTCGTCACCGACGACCGTGATGACGCCGTCGCAGATGGCCAGCGCCTCGGCGTGTGGGCGGCCCGGGTCCCCGGTATGAATCTTCGCGTTGCGGACGACGAGGTCCGCGCGATTGTCGACGGCCTGCGGAACCAGCCCGCCGACGGGCATTGTTGACATCTCCTGAAACTCCCTCTGGAAAAACGACTTCGATTCAAGCCGTGGGCCGGCAGCAGGCAGACTTTGATGATTCAGTCGCACTCGGATGCCCAGTTGCTCGAATCGAATCGAGTGAATTCCACCGACACTCGTCGTGCCCTGAGAACGAGGGCAGGCCCTGTGTGTGAGAGACCGCGGGGTGCTTCGCCAACGATAGACACGACAGACCTGTGCCCCATATCCCGCCAGTGCACAGGACTTTGCCTCACCGCGCACTGACAGAATGTGCGCTGGCTCGGCATGGCGAGACGCGTGGGTAGCCGTGCACGCTGAGGACAACAGTGGTGCGCCCGTGGGCAATTGATGCGCGTCCGCCGGCATCCGACATATGAATCTTCCGGGGTGAGAATGGGATGCCGGTCCCTCCCCTCGACCGCGCAGCTGGTTGCCCCTCGGCAGCTCGTCGCCCGCACCGCGTCACGCACCCGGGGCGGCGACCTCCGTCGGCTGGGAGCCGTGAGTGAGCGCCCGCCAGGACAGCGACCGCGCCGGCGGGAAACGCAAGTCCGGCTCGTGGCGCATGCGCGGGGGAGGGGCGGCTCAGCGAAGGGCCCCCAGAGCGGCTTCCACCGTCCGGTGGAAGGCGGGGTAGGTGTAGATCATGTGCCGGAGGCTCTCGACGGGCACTTCCGCGTGGACGGCGACGTTCAGCCCGTACAACACCTCTCCTCCCGCCGGTCCCGCCGAGGTCGCCCCGACCAGCACGCCCCGGTCGGCATCCTCGACCAGCTTGATGAACCCCTCGTTCCCCCGTCCGTGGATCCAGCCGCGGGTGGAAGAGGCGATCGGCAGCAGACTGGTGCGCACCCGCAGGCGCTGGTCGCGCGCCTGCTGCTCCGTGAGCCTGTTTCTCCGGAACCTGGCTGGCGAGTTCCCTGGTGCTGGCCATCAGGCCGCCGTCGGGCTCCGAGGTGCTCGGCGTGCTCAATCTCGTGTTCGCCGTGTTCGCCCTGATGATGGCGACCGTCGCGACCCGCAAGCGTGCGATGTGGGTCGTGCTCTGTGTGGCTGTACCACGCTTCGCAGTGGCCTCGCTCTTCAACTTCACCGGTGCCGCCTGGCTCGGCTACATTTCCGGAGCCTTCGGGCTGCTCCTCGCGGGGCGGCCATGTATGCCGCGTTCGCTCTCGTGCTGGAGGACATGAGGGGCGAGGAGGTTCTGCCCGTAGGACGTCGGGGCCCGGCGCACGACGCCGTGGAAGGGGACCTGGCGGTGTAGCTGCCCAACCTCGAACGTCAGGCGGGCGTGCGACGGCTGAGCCCTTCGGCGCCCGCTCGTACTTCGGCGGACGGCCCGTGGCCAGCGCCAGCGCCAGAGCAGCGCCAGCGAGATCAGCACGCCGAAGATCGAGTGCCGGTAGGTGATCTGCGCTGTGGCGCCGATCGGGAGCAGGACGACAGCGGCCCGCCAGGCGCGGCGCTTTCGGCGACGCAGTCCATGAGCGAGCAGCAGGAGCAGGATGCCGGCGCTGAGCGAGAGCGCGGCCGCGAACGGGCCCAACGTGCCCGGCAAGACCTCAGCGATCATATGAATTCGGCTGTGCCGGAAACGCGTGAAGACGCCGGCCAGGACATCCAGGAGCCCCACGAACGCACAGGCCCGGGCGACCAGGGTCGGGACGGCGTCGGGGCGCGGGTCGTGGAGCCCCCGCCGCAGCCGAGGAGGTGACGGCCAGTACGACCTGCGCGCGGCCGTGCTGTCGGACAGAGCGTTCAACGCGTGGCCCCGTCCCCGGGGTGCCGCCGGTCTTCGGCGGAGCCAATGGGGCGTTGCAGCTGCCAGACGTGCGCCGGGGGCAGGTTGACCCATGTCGTCCGGCGGGCGGTGGCGTAGGTCCGCTGGTAGGCGGCCATGATGTGGTCCACCGCGGCGTGCCGGCGCGCTTCCGCCCGCGATGCCAGCAGCGTTCGGGCCCTGCGGGTGCCGAGGTAGGCGAAGTAGGTCAGGGTCCCGCCGGGGTGCAGCAGTTCCATGTACCGGGCCATGATGCACTCGACCTGCTTCGGCTCGAAGTTGGTCAGCGGCAGGCCGGAGACGATCACGTCGTAGCGCTGGTCGGTGTCGAGTTCCTCGACGAAAGCCTGGTGCACCTCTATGCGTGTCTGCTCCGTCCCGACTGCCGAGTGGGGGCGTGCGGCTACGAACTGCCGCAGTCGTGCTGCGAAGCGCGGGTTGGCTTCGACGATGTCCAAACGGCTGCCCCGGGGCAGCCGGGGTATCAGCGTGCGGGTGACCGCGCCGGTGCCGGCGCCCGCTTCCAGGACCGCCAGCGGGCGGGGTGTCCGGACCTCTACGGGACGGGTCAGCAGACGGGCCAGGGCCTTGCCGCTGGGGGCGATCGCGCCGGTCGTCCGCAGATCGCGGGCCGCTTCGATCAGGAACATCCAGCCTTCGGCCTGACGCTGCGCCAGGACACGATCGTGAGAGGTTTTCCAGTCGTTCATGGTTTCGACGCTAGAAAGCCTGACCTGCGGCCAGATCCTTCCTTGTGCGACGGTCTCCCCCTACGAAAGTAGGGGGTCGGTGGAAAAGACGGAGTCGAGGTCGCCGCCGCTGAGCATGACCGGCACAACGACTCACCTCATCGGGGAGACACCGCCAGCGGGGACAGCCCCAGACGCCGGAAGGGCGCCCGATGCTCGTGCGGAGATGGGGCGTCGGCGCGTATGCCGGACTGTCATGTCGTCGGGACCCCCGCGAGTTCCTTCTGCTCGTCCCATCGCCTTCTGACCTGCGGCACTGGTGAGCGGGGGTTCACTCGATCGCCAGGAGACTTCGACGTTCCGTCGAGATTTCTGACGTTCTGCCGCTATCCATGACGCATGGTCGTTCGCAGTGAGCTGAGGCGTCGATGACGCTCGCGGTCGTCCGGTCGATCGGTACGCCGCGGCGACTGGCGACGGCACAGGGGTACGAGGACTTCGAGCAGGAGCTGGTCGACCAGTTCCTGCTCGCCGGGGTCGGCGCCGGGATGGCGGACAGTTCGATCGCCGACGACCGGCAGGCGATCTTCGAGTACGTGCGGTTCCTCGGTCGGCCGGTATGGACGAGCGGCCCGGAAGACGCCGATCGGTTCCTCGCGGACCAGCGCAAGGTCAAACGGCTCGCGCACAGCACAGTCCAGAGCAAGGCGTGGACGCTCGCGCAGTTCTTCGACTTCCTGATCGCCCGCTACCAGGGCGACATCCACGCGCTGACCGGTCACGTGCTGGTGCAGCCGATCGACGAGTTCAACCGGCCGGCCAAGAGCGAGTACGGAACCCAGCGCATCCCGCCCTCCGAGGTGGAGGTGGAGCAGCTGTTCAACGGGTGGCGGGAGTCGTTGGGGGGCGTGAGGAAGTTCCTGCCCGCGGCCCGGGACTACATGGTTGCCTCGCTGTGACGGCGGTCGGGACCCGCATGACCGAGACGCTCAAGCTGGATATTCGCGCACGGCGTCGGACCGAGCCGGCTCCGCAGCCTCCGCCGCCGCTGAGACCGGCGGAGCACCAGCAGCTCGTCATGTTCCCTCCACCTGGCCGGGACCTGCGGCGCGGCCAGGAGCGGGGTTTTCCCGAGGTCGATGCGCCCGAGGTTGCAGCGGCGCTCAAGGCCGCCGTCGATGACTACGCGCAACGCCACGGGCTGGGGTATCACACCGCCTGGGGCCTGGACCGCGGGCTACGTGTGCTGCTGAGCATCCAGGAGACGCCCGGCGCCCGGTTCAGGGCGTCCGACGTGCTGTTGCTGAGTGACCTGCTCTTGCCGGTCAGACCCCTGCTGAAGCTGCTGGCACAGCTCGACATGCTGGACGACGACCCCACCCCCGGCGTCGTTACCTGGTTCCGCGAGCGCACTGTCGGCCTTCCCGAACCGATGCTCGGCGAGCTCACCACCTGGTTCGAACTGAAGCTGTCCGGCAGTACCACCGCGCCGCGTGTCAAAGCGCGTCCGCCCCGATGGATTCAGCGGATGGTGACACACGCGCTTCCCGCCCTGCGAACCTGGGCGGACCAGGGCAAGGACTCGCTCAGGTCCGTCACCCGTGCCGACGTCCTCGCCGTCCTGCCCGACAGCGGCACCCCACGCGTGGACATGCTCCAGGGCCTGCGGCACATCCTGCGGCTGCTGAAGAACCGGCGGATCATCTTCACCGACCCCACCGCCCGGGAACACCTGCGCCGGGCCACGGCCGGCCTCGACCCGAATCTCCGGCTTCCGCTTGGCGACGTAGGCGCGAACGACCTGGTAGGACACGTCGTCCATCGCGTGCTCGTTGATCAACCGGCGATAGATCCGGACCACCGTGTGACGCTGCTTCCTCGGCGCATCCAGATCAGCCAGCAGCATCTGGTCGATCACCGGCTTGAACGGATCCAGCTTGGAACGGCGAGGCACGTACGTTTCCCGAGGTTGCGGCCACGCCGAACTCAGCGCCTTCTGAACAGTCCGCCGGCCCCACCCGGTACTTGCGCTCCAGCGCCCGGTTCGACATGCCCTCGCGAGCGTCACGCCGCAGCGCGGCATACAACTCGACCTTCGACTGACCAGGCGGCATCGGCGGTGCGTCTTCACTGAGCACATTCACCTTGCCACCGCAACCCCGCGAGTGACACTACTTCTCACGAACAACTTCCCAGCTAACCAGCCGGTGACATCCACTCAGACGGACAACTGACAACCCGCAAACACCGTCAGAGCCATCCTTGCGAAAACCATTGGTGCCCGGCTTGCTCCGCTGATGGACTGACGTCCTACCGTGAGTCTGCCCCGTGACGGAGGTAGTGGCTGTGACAGCTTATGACGTGCTTGCCGAGGTGTACGAATGGCTCATCTCGGATGCAAAGTTGCCTCCAGCCGAGTTCGCCGCGTCGTTCGACGACGTCCTCAATCTCCTGCCGTCGAACGCTCACGTCCTCGACTGTTCGTGCGGAACCGGACAGTTGGCGGTTGGCCTCGCCGGTCGTGGCATGCAGGTTGTCGCAACTGACGCCAGCGAGGCGATGGTTCGTCGGACTGCAGAGTTGTCTGAGGAGTTCGGGGCATCCGTCCGGGCCGTACGGGCGAACTGGGAAGAGTTGCCCGACCATTTCCAGGACAACACGTTCGACATGGTGTTCTGCGTTGGCAACTCGCTTCACCATGCCACGGGCGCGACAGGCAGGGGTGCTGCTCTGGAGTCGATGTCACGGCTTCTGCGCCCCGGCGGGCGCTTGGTACTCACATCCCGCACTTGGGAACTCGTGAGGGCCAGAGGTTCCCGGCTGGAGATCAGTGACCGACTCGTCCGCCGGAACGGTCGCGATGCCGTCGTGGTCTACCGCTGGGAGATTGCGCCGCACTGGGAGGAGGAGCACCACATCGAGATTGCGATCGCGCAAGTTGATGCGACCGGGTTGGTTCTTGTCCGCTCGGAACTGCTGTCCTGCTGGCCCTACCGGTACGAGGAACTCGAAGTCGAGCTGCACCGGGTCGGACTCCAGACGGAACTGAGCACGTTCGATCTTGAGGCCGAGAACTACATGGTGGTCGCGAGCAAGGTATAAACACCGGACTCTCAGTCCCTGGCCGGACCGCGCGGTTGCTCGCAGGACGCTTGCGCCCTCTCGTCGGTGCGGGTTCAAGTGGTCAACGCAACGCCTCGGACGAGGAGTGCTCGTCGATCAGACGGCGGTAGATCCGGGGTGACGGTGTGGCGCTGTTTCCTGGTCGCATCCAGATCAATGAGCAGGATCTCGTCGATCAGCGGCGTGAACGGATCCGGCTTCGACGGCCGCGCCGAAGCGGTTGTCGTGCGTGGCTGCGGCCAAGCCGAGGTCAGGGCCTTGTTGACCGTGCTCCAGGTGACGCCGTACTTGCACTGCAACGCCCGGTTCGACATGCCATCGCGGGAGTCGCGCCGCAGCGCGGCGTACAACTCGACCTTCGACTGGCCAGGCAGCATCGGGGGTGCTCCTTTACTGAGCACATCGACGTCACCGGCCCGGCCGAGGTCTTCGCCCTTGCCGACCGGGAGACCGGGGGTGCCGCGGGCTACCGGGTCGAGCTCGCGGGCCGGGCACGCGGCGAGGTGGCCACGTAGGCGGGGCTGCGGCTGGTCGTGGACCTGTCCTTCGACGAGGTGGACGGCGTGCTGGACACGCTGCTGGTGCCCGGGGCGGTCGATGCGGGCCCCGACGGTTAGGTCGCCCGCGTGGACGGCGACGTGGTGGCGTGGGTCGCCCGGGTCACGCCGCTGGCCCGGCGGGTCGTGTCGGTGTGCGTGGGCGCGCATCTGCTGGCCACGGCCGGGCTGCTCGACGGCAAGACGGCGACGACGCACTGGTCGACCGCGGCACAGTTGGCGGCCGAGCATCCCGAGGTCACCGTCGACCCCGACCCGATCTTCGTGCGTTGCGGCAGCGTGTGGACCGGCGCCGGGATCAGCGCCTGCATGGATCTGGCCTTGGCGCTGGTCGCCGAGGACCCGGGCGAGGAGGTCGCCCTGACGGTGGCCCGGCAGTTGGTCATGTACCTCAGGCGGCAGGGCGGTCAGAGCCAGGTCTCGGTCCCGATGAGCCGGCCGCCCGCGACCCGCCGCGACATCGACGATCTGCGGATGTTCATCGTCGACCACCTGGACGGCGATCTGTCCGTCGCCGCCCTCGCGGCACGGATGTGCCTGAGCGAGCGCCACTGCGCGCGGGTCTTCCGCCAGGAGACCGGGCTCCGGGCGCCTACGTCGAGGCCGCGCGGGTGGAAGCGGCCCGCCGTCTCCTGGAGGGCACCGACCAGCCCTTGGACCAGGTTGCCGCCGCGTGTGGGCTCGGCTCGGTGAAGACGCTCCACCGCGCGCTGCGCAAGCAGATCGGCACGACACCCGCGGCCTACCGACGGCGGTTCCGCGTGACCACCTGACGCTTTTCTCTCCGATCCCGAGCCACGGTCGCGGGACGGCGATGCTCCCTGACCGCACACAACGCACGAAGCAGAACGCCGAGGGCGAACCGGCGGTCGTCAAGCAGTTCCCGCAGGTTGCAGTCGAGGGGCGTCCTTGAGGGCCAGGGCCGCCGACCGGTGCCGCCGGCACCACACGCTGGACCAGCGCCCACCACCCGTCCAGCACCTTATTCGCCCACGGTGAGCACGATCTTGCCGGTGGTGTGTCCGGTCTGGCCCAGCTTGTGCGCCTCGGCGGCCTCGGCGAGTGGTAGCAGCGTGCCGACCTCGGCGCGCAGCCGGCCGGACCGCACGAGATCGCCGATCGCGCGCAGCCCGGCGTGATCGGGCTCGACGAGCAGGAAGCCGGACCGGATACCGCGTTCTGCGGCCTGTGAAGCCAGGCGATCCTCCTCCGGGTGTGGCAGCGACACCAGAGTGCTGCCGGAGCCCAGGAGTTGCAGAGAGCGCGGCCCGTAGTCGCCGCCGATGGGGTCGATCACCACATCGACCGGGCCTGTGGCCTCCTCGAAGGCCTCAGTGGTGTAGTCAATGACCTCATCAGCTCCGAGCCTGCGCAGGAAGGCGTGCTTGGGGCCGCTGGCCGTGCCGATCACGTGGGCCCCCAAGGCCTTGGCGATCTGTACGGCGATGTGGCCGAACCCGCCGGCCGCAGCGTGGATCAGTACGCGCTGCCCGGGCTGGACGTCAGCGGTGTCCACCAAGGCTTGCCAGGCCGTCAGCGACGCCAGGGGGAGTGCTGCCGCGCAGACATGGTCGATCTCCGCCGGCTTGCGGGCGAAGTGGCGGGCCGGCGCTGCCAAGTACTCGGCGTACGCCCCGGCCTGGTGCGGCAGGCGTGGCATGCCGAAGACCTCGTCACCGGGCCGGAAGAGCGTCACTCCCATGCCGACCGCCTCGACCACGCCGGATACGTCCCAGCCCAGGATGAAGGGCGGGTGTCCGAGGAACAGGCCTGCGGCGCGGGTCTTCCAGTCCAACGGGTTGACCCCTGCCGCGTGTACCCGCACGAGGATCTCGCCCGCTCCGGGTCGGGGACGGTCCACCCACACCTGCTTGAGGACCTCCGGCCCGCCGAGGAAGTCCTGGCTGATCGCCCTCATCCGATGCGCTTCGGTGGCGGCGTGCATGACGTGGCTCCTTTTCGACACTCAGGTGGACAGCGCCGCCTGCTGCGACGCGGAAACCACGCTGCCGGACTCCCCCATCACTCGACAGTGGCCCAGGTGCCATGATCTGCAAAGATCGGGCCATGCACCGTGTCGCTGTCCTCGCCCTCTCGGGCGTCTATCCGTTCGAGCTCGGTATCCCCGCACGGGTTTTCGGCGCATCATGGGATCCGGACATCGGCATGCTGTACGAGGTCGTGGTCTGCACTCTGGACGGCGGTCCCGTGATGACCAACGCCGGTTTCTCGATCGGTGTCGATCACGACAGCCAAGCACTGGTCGATGCGGACACCGTGGTCGTCGCGCCCGTTGACCTGGGTTGGCCACCTGTTTGGGACCAGCCGACCGGTCCGATGACCCAAGCCCTGACACGCGTCCGGTCCGATGCCCGCATCATGTCGATCTGCACCGGCGCTTATGTCCTGGCTGCAGTGGGCCTGCTCGACGGCCGTCGGGCCACAACCCACTGGCGGCTGGCCGAACACTTCCAGAGCCTGTTCCCCGCGGTGCAGCTGGACCCCACCGTGTTGTTCGTGGACGACGGCAACGTCCTCACCTCGGCCGGAGCCTCTGCCGGCGTGGATGCGTGCTTACATCTCGTGCGGTGTGACCACGGCAGCCGGGTGGCGAACCAGACCGCCCGCGACTGTGTCGTACCACCATGGCGCGACGGCGGGCAGGCCCAGTTCATTGACCGACCGGTCCCCGAGCCGGGACGCACCGCCACCGCCCCCACCCAGGCCTGGGCCCTTGAACACCTTGACCAGCCATTGTCGCTGTCTGAACTCGCCGCTCACGCACGCATGAGCCGCCGCACCTTCACCCGCCGCTTCCGCCAGGAGACAGGTGCCAGCCCCAGCCAATGGATCCTCCGGCAGCGCATCGAGCTTGCTCGCCAGCTACTGGAGACCAATGATCTGCCCATCGACCAGGTCGCCCACCGATCAGGATTCGGCACTGGCGCATCCCTGCGCAGACACCTGCACCGGGCCATCGGCATCTCGCCGCAGGCCTATCGGCAGACTTTCCGCAGAGCCGAACGGCTTGCCCAACGCCAGGCGGAGGAGGAAGAAGCTAGGAGCGAGTAACCGCGCGACCCCGGCACCGCGGGACCGACTTCGGCCGCCGACCAGTACCGCGGTACCGACGGGCCTCGTCCTCTGGGACTCACGTGGTGAGTCCCGCGTCGCGGGCCACGAGGGCGGCCTGGACGCGGTTGGTGACTTCCAGTGCGGCCAGGATCCGGCTGACGTGTGCTTTGACGGTGCTCTCGCGCATGGCGAGGCGGGTGGCTATGTCCGCGTTGGTCTCTCCCTGAGCCAGCAGGGTGAGCACGTCGCGTTCGCGGGGGGTGAGCCGGTCCAGCCGCGTGTGGGCCGCGGTGGCTTTGGGCTGGGTGGTGGCGTGGTAGCGGTCGATGAGCCGACGGGCCGCGCTGGGGTGGAGCATGGCGGAGCCGGCGGCCACCAGGTGGACGGCCCGCAGTATCTCGGCCGGGTCGGTGTCCTTGAGCAGGAAGCCGTCGGCTCCCGCGGCGAGCGCGTTGTAGACGTACTCGTCGAGGTCGAAGGTGGTCAGGGTGATCACCTTCGGGGAGTGGGGGAGCGCTCGCAGCCCGGTGATGGCGGCGATGCCGTCCATCCGGGGCATGCGCACGTCGACGAGGGCGACGTCGATGCGGTGGGCCGTGGCTTGCTCGACGGCCTGGAGCCCGTCCGTGGCCTGGGCGACGACCTCGATGCCCGGGTCGCCGTCGAGGAGGTCGGCCAGGCCGAGGCGGACGAGGGCGTCATCGTCGACGATCATGGCGCGGATCATGTGCGGGTGCCGTTCTGTCCGGTGGCGGAGTGGGGGATACGCGCGGCCAGCCGCCAGGCGCCCCCGCCGGCGGGTCCGACATTCAGGTGGCCGCCGAGGGCGGTCACGCGTTCGCGCAGACCGACGAGCCCGTATCCGGAGTGGACGGCAGCCGTGTGGGGGGTGCCGGGGGTGTTGGTGATCTCGACGACCGTGGCCACGTCCCGGTAGTCGACGCGTACGGTCACCTCGGCGCCGGCGGCGTGCTTGCGGGCGTTGGTCAGGGCTTCCTGGACGATGCGGTACACCGCCAGGCGGTGGGTGGTGGGTGCCTGCTCGGGAAGTCCGTCGGTGGTCAGCCGGACATGCTGACCGGCAGCGCGGGCCTCGTCGACCAGCTCTCGCACGTCCCTCATGACGGGCGTGAGGCTGGAATCCGTCGGCGTGGAGTCGGAGTCGCGCAGGGCGCCGAGCACGTCGCGCAGGTCGGCCAGGGCCTCGGTGGAGGTGGTGCGCAGCAGGCCGAGGCGTTCGGTGATCTGCGCGGGCATCGTGTCGCTCCGGGTGGTCAGGACCCCGGTGTGCAGGGCGATCAGGCTCAGACGGTGGGCCAGTACGTCGTGCATCTCGGCGGCGATACGGGACCGCTCGGCGGTACGGGCCGCCTCCTCGCGCAGCTGCGACTCGACCCGCAGGTGCTCGACCTGGGAGGCCAGCGCCTGGACCAGACGCCTCCGGTTGCCCAGCCACAGACCGACCAGGATGGCCAGCAGGGGCAAGAACAGAGCGGATCCATACCGGTCCGGCGTCCACAGCGAGGTCGACGGCCCGGTGAGCAGGTTGGCGCCCAGCGCGGCGACGGCACACCCCACCGCGACCCACGCCCGCCGGCCTACGGCCAGGTCGAACAGGACGACCGCCAGCAGCCCCAGCATGGGCCATCCCCACCACATCGTGGCCGCGGTGACCAGGAGGGGCGAGACCGGCCAACGCAGCCGGGGCACGAGCAGGGCCGCCCCGCACACCAGCGCCACGACGGCGATGGGGAGCACATAGTGCCCGCCGTTGGTCGACTCGTCGTTCAGGACGGCGGCCACCACCAACAACGACACAAGCCCCGCACGCCCGTATGCGGCCCACCTCAAGTCCTTGCTCCTGCTCACCCTGGCCATGCTAGGCAGGCCACCGTGCCTGCGCGTTCGACGATCTGCCACACCAGACCCCTACTTTCGTAGGGGGAAGCGGCCGCACAACGGCGGTTCCGATCGGCGGCTCCGGTTCCTAGCGTCAAAAACATGAACGACTGGAGCACCTCTCACACCTGGGGCCTGGGGCCGAGCCGAGTCGACGGTTGGACGTTCCTGGTCGAAGCGGCCCGCGATCTGCGGGCGACCGGCATGCGCGCCCCTGGCGGCAAGGCACTGGCCCGCTTGCTGACCGAGCCGGTACGGTCCCTGGCACCCCGCCCGCCGGCGGTCCTGGAAGCGGGCGCCGGCACCGGCGCCGTCACCCGCGCCTTGATACCGCAGTTGCCACGAGGCAGCCTCCTGGACATCGTCGAACCCAACCCGCTCCTCGCGGTGCGACTGCGGAACCTCGTCGCGACCCACCCCTACCCGGCGGGCAGCCTCGCGCAGCTGAGCGTGCACCAGGCGTACGTCGACGAGCTCGACACCGACCAGCGCTACGACGTGATCATCTCCGGCCTGCCGCTGACCGACTTCACCCCCGACCAGGCCGAGCATGTCATGGCCCAGTACCTGCGGATTCTGCATCCCGGCGGAATCCTGACCTACCACGTCACCCGTGGCACCCGCCGAGCCCGCGCCTTGCTCACCTCACGCGCCGCAGCGCGTCGGCGCGCCGCGGTGAACGAAGTCATGGCCGCCTACCAGCGCGACTACGCCATCGGCCGCTGGCCGGTGTGGGCGAACCTCCCCCCGGCCCACGTCTGGCAGTTGCAACGCCCCCCTGCCTCGCCCCGTGACCAGCAGGAGCCCTTGAAGGCAGCGCGGCGGTGAGCAGCCTCTCCCACACCCTCGGCCACCTTCCCCCCGGTGCCGCCTACACCGTGGTGGCGGTCGCGATATTCGCCGAGTCGAACCTTCTGATCGGCCCGTTGGTCCCCTCGCTCGCCCTGCTGATCACCGCCGGAGCACTGGCCCGCACCGGCCACATCAGCCTTCCCCTCGTCATCACGGCAGCGGCAGGAGCCGTCGTCGCAGGAGAGTTCCTCGCCCACCGCACCGGAAGACTCCTGGGCCATCGGCTGCGCGCGGGCCGCATGGGCCGCCGCCTTCCCGGGACTGCCTGGCAGCGGGCCGAGACCCTGATGACTCGCCACGGCGGCCGAGCCGTCTTCCTGGCCCGCTTCGTGCCGGTGGTACGCACCCTCGCCCCCCACTTCGCAGGCGCCACCCACCTGCCCTACCACCGCATGGCCCCCTACAGCGCCGCCGCGGCCTGCCTGTGGGCCACAGCCGAAACCGGCGCCGGCTACGCCGCCGCGACATCCCTCCAACGGATCCTCACGGTGGGCGGCCCCGCTCTTGCCGCCGCCGAGCTGATCGCCGCCGGGGGCGCGCTCGTGTGGACGAAGAAACGCCGCACGGCCTGGGCGTGCTGCCGCCGATGGACGTAGACCTTCATCGGGCGTGCATCGTCACCCGTAGGTCGCCAGGAAGCGGCTCTCCCTCGCACGAAGCCGCGATACGGCTCTCCCAACGCCACCGGTCTCCGCCGGGATGAGCAGTCAGACCACCGTTCTCCTGGGTCAGTAGTGCGGCGGCGGGCGAGAATCATCCCGCCGAGCCTCCTCTGCCCGCCGTAGCCCTGAGTTTTCAACTGAGCCTCGTCACCGACATGGAAGCTGAGCAGCAGCGGCCCACCAGGCCGAAGCACGCGCTGGAAGTGCGCGAAGACCGACCTGATCTCGTCGTCGGGGACGTGGATCAGCGAATACCAGTGAACCCGGTCTGCCCGCCGCGCCGACGGCGGGAAGGGCGACGAAGCCCTTGGCGACTCCGCGGAACGGCGGCAACGGGAAGGGGCCCGGCATCAGCCGGGCCCCTTCTTTGGTAGCGGGGACAGGATTTGAACCTGCGACCTCTGGGTTATGAGCCCAGCGAGCTACCGAGCTGCTCCACCCCGCGTCGGTGATGCCACCCTACACAGTGACTCTCGCGGGGCGAAGCGCATTTGCCTTCGTCAGCCGCGCACGATGTTCTCGGCCTGGGGGCCCTTCTGGCCCTGGGTCACGTCGAAGGTGACCGGCTCACCCTCGACCAGCTCCCGGTAGCCGTTGCCGGTGATGTTGGAGTAGTGGGCGAAGACGTCCGGGCCGCCGCCGTCCTGGGCGATGAATCCGAAGCCCTTCTCGGCGTTGAACCACTTCACGGTGCCGCTGGCCATGCTGCTGTCCTTCGATATCGCCGGGAGGTCCCGGCTGGTCCATGGGTGGGGCCGTCCGTGATCGGAAGGCGCCCGGCTTCGTTCTACCCTGTCGACGCGCGAATATCCGACTTTCCTGCCGGTTTGCAGGTGCTAAGGCAACGGAGCGCGGGGCGGGATGACCTGTGGAGCCGGGGCTCTGTGCGCTGCTGTGGACGACACTACGGGCGGATCGTCCCTCGATCGTCCCTCCGCCCTCACCCCGTCCTCACCGGGCACTGCCTCCCGGCGGCCTCTCCACCGGCGTCTCACATGCTGCTTCCCTTGTGTCTCCTCGGCCGCCGGCGCACTGGCCGTACGGCCGTCCCGGGACGCCGACTGACGGACCGGGACCTGCTCGCAATGCCCGGACCGCTGTCCTGACCAGGTAAGACGAGCTCAGGGGGTGAGGTTGCGGAAACTCGGGGAAAAAGTGGCGGCAGCCGATGGGAGGTGGCCGTGAAGGGTGGAGATCTGGAACTGGGCGAGTTGCTGGCCGCTGCGGAGGCGGCGCCGCCCGGTGAGTCCGTCGACGTGGTGGCACGCGACCTGCAAAAGCGATGCGGTGCGGAGCGTGTGTCCTTCCTGTTCGTAGACCTCGTCGGTCAGCGGCTGGTGAGGCTTGCCGCGGCCGGCGGTGATCTCACGGACCATGCCGAGCCGATCGAGCTGCAGGGCAGCGTCTACGACAGCGTTCTGCGGAGCCAGCGCCAGCACACGGAACCGGACGGTCAGGGCGGACGGCGCGTCATCACGCCGGTCACCAACCGCGGCGACTGCATCGGCGTCTTGGAGATGACCCTGCAGTCCGCCGACGACACCGTGCTCCGGCAGGTTCGCGACGCGGCACACGCGCTGGCCTACATCATCGTCACGGACCGCCGCTTCACCGATCTGTACCACCTGGGCCGTCGCACCACCGAGACCAGCCTGGCCGCGGAAATCCAGCATCAACTGCTTCCCTCGGCCCCCTGCTGCGAGGCGGCCCAGTTCACCCTCGCCGCCGGGCTGGTCCCGGCGGACGACATCGGTGGCGACACCTACGACTACACCCTCGACCGCGACACCCTGCACCTGTCCATCACCGACGCCATGGGTCACGACACCAACTCCGCCCTCCTGGCGACCTTGCTGGTCGGCGCACTGCGACGGGCACGCCGCAGCGGCTGTGACGCCCTCAGACAAGCCCACCACGCCCACCAGGCACTGGTGAGCCACAGCCGAGGCCTGGCCACCGGACAGTTGCTGTGCGTCGACCTCCGAACAGGCCTGTGTGAACTCATCAACGCCGGCCACCCCTGGCCACTGCTGCTGCGCGACGGCACTGTCGCCGAGGTCAAACTCGCCGTCAACCTCCCGTTCGGTGTGGCGGCGCCCACCTCCTACCGCGTACAGGAACTGCAACTGCGTCCCGGCGACCGCCTGATTCTGCTCACTGACGGAATGCAGGAACGCGGCGCCGCAGCCGTCGACCTGGCCTCGGTCGTTCACGACACGTGCGCGCTGCATCCGCGAGAAGCCGTCCGCAGCCTGACCTCCGCAGTCCTTGACGCCTGCCACGGCAACCTCAAGGACGATGCCACGGTCCTGATACTCGACTGGCACGGCAATCGTCGCCGATCAGCCGAAAGAGCGACTTGACGGACCGTTGCTCAAAGCCGCCGTCGGCCCGCCGGGTGCACCCCGTGGTACCGGCACACCAGGCGCGGGTGGCCTGGCCGACCGTAAGTCGTACGGTCGGGTTCCGGACGTCGAAGTCGCCCCTCGTCACCCGAGCCCAGGCCGCGGCCGCTCCGCGCCGCTCCGACGCCCCTGCCGTCCGGGGCGGCGGCGTGCCGCCAGGGCGCGCAGCAGCGCGGACCGGCCGCGGTCGGGGACCGTCCATACAACCTCCCCGCGCACCCCCCACCGCTCCAGCAGGGCGTTGGCGGCGAGGAAGCCCGAGGTGGCCGCGCGTTCCATCAGGGCCACGGGCAGGTCGGTGCGGACCAGGTCGCCGGCGACGACGACGGCTGGGTCGGGAGTGCGCACCGTGGGACGGTGGGGGTACCCGGCGACGGGGAACAGGGGGCAGTCCGCCCGCCACTCGTGTCGTGCTGCGACGACTCGGGCCCGGCGCGTCTCCGGGTACACCCGGTGCAGCTGCTCGACGAGTTGCCGTTCGACGGTGTCGCGGTCGGTGGCCGGCGGCACGGCGTAGGCGTGGAGTTCGACGACCGAACCCCCGGTGCGCGCGGCCCACCGAGCTGCCTCGCCCTCCCACCGGGACAGGACGCTGACGTTGTCCAGCGCCCCGTAGCCGCTGGTGCCCAGGAAGCCGGGGCGGGTCGGGTCGACAGGGCCGTCCAGCCACAGCCGGGACACCAGGAACGGTGCGGCCGTGCGCAGCCGCGCGACCCGTTCGCGCCACGCGCTGTCGCCGAGCCGCGGGGAGCGGCTCACCACCGCCCGCAGACCACCGGTGTCCATGGCCAGCACCACGGCGTCGAAGAGCCGGGTGCCGGTCGCGTCCGCCACGAGGTGGCCGCCGTCCGGGCCGGGATGGAGGGCCTCGACGGGCGTGGCGGTGCGCAGCTCGGTGCCGTACCGCGCGAGGCGGTTCGCCAGCGGCTCCCACAGGGCCGCCGGGAACGGCTCGCGGGGCACGTCGAACAGCAGGCCCTCGCTCGAGCCGAGGAAGTAGATGTGGAACATCAGCGCCATCTCGGCCGCCGACAGCTCCCGGGGGTCGGCGAAGAAACTGCGGGAGAACACCTCGAAGGCCAGATGCCGCGCGGCCCGTGGGAAGCGCACGGCGTCCAGGAAGGCGTCGGCGCTCACCTCGTCGAGGTCCTCGTGCACCCGGCGGGTGCGGACGTCCAGCAGGGGCAGCGCGGCGCCGGCCCGCATGGACAGCAGGTCCCCGAGCCGGAACGTGGGGCTGAGCGCGGCGAAGCCGAGCGCGCTCCACGGGGGCGTGCGCGGCACGCGGCGGAAGCTGTCGCACAGACCGCTGCTGTGCCGGAGGGGATAGTCGGGCAGGCCGGTCAGCATGCCCAGCGCGGGATCCACCCGGCGCAGCAGCGCCCGCAGGTTGTAGTACTGCCGGAAGAAGGCGTGGAAGCCCCGGCTCATGGTGGCGCGAGTGCCGTCGGGCAGGGTGATCGGCCATCCCGCCACCCGGCCGCCGAGAAAAGGCTCGCGCTCGTACAGCACGACACGGACGCCCCGCTCCGCCAGCACCGTGGCCGCGGCGAGACCGGCGATGCCGCCGCCGATCACCGCGACGACCGGCGGATCGCCCGGGACCCGGTCCGTTCCCGGCCGGACGGGCACGGCCCGCGCCCGCCGGTCCCTGCCGGGCGGCCCGCCGCCGACCCGGCTGTTCACCGGGCACCGCCGGGGCACTCGGGCGGCCGCCGGGCGAGGAAGGTGTACGTGATGCCCGTCTGCCAGCCCGGCAGCGGCAGCACGCGGACCCGGTCGAATCCCGCCCGGCGCATCCGGTCGCCGAACGCCGGCGCGGTGTCGAACTCGGCGACACTGCGCCGCAGGTGGCGGTAGAGCCCGCCGTTGCCGGTGGCCGCGCCGAGCGGCAGGATGACGCCCCCGCAGACCGCGGACCATACCGCCCGGTCCACACGCCGCCCGCTGAGCGCGTACTCGTGCACCGCGAGCCGGCCCCCGGGCGCCAGCAGCTCCAGCACCGTGCGCAGGACCGCGTCGGGGTCGGCCAGGTTGCGGAACAGGTAGGCGGCGAAGACCGCGTCGAACGGGCCGCGCACGCCGGCCGTAACCAGGTCCTCCGCCGGGGCGTGGACGAAGCTCACCCGGGCCGGCCAGGTCTTGGCGGCGGCCCGGCGCAGCATGCCCGCCGAGGCGTCCACCCCGACGATCTCCGCCTGCGGCAGGGCGACGGCCAGGGCCGCGGTCGAGGCACCTGTGCCGCAGCCGAGGTCGAGCACCCGGTGCCCAGCCGCACCGGCCGCCACGGCGAGGCGCCGGGCGGATCTGCGTAGCTGCGCGTGGTAACCCGGGTTCAGCGTCACCAGGCGGTCGTAACTGCCGGCGCCGCGGTCGAACGCTTCGGCGAGCGCCGCATCGTGCAACAAGGTCATGAGGAACTCCTTGGCGCCGGGCCGTCCGCCCCGGCCGGTCGGTCACAGGGCGGGGGCGGGGCGGCGCGGCAACCACAACAGTTCCGCGGCCGTGCGCAGCATCGGCGCCACGGGGGCGTGCACGCCGACCGTGAGGTCCTCGTACAGCGGGGTGCGCCCGTCCAGGAACCGCAGCAGCCGCACCGTGGGGACGCGGTCGAACAGCCGGTAGAAGAAGTCGGCACCGTCGACGCGGCCGGTGTCCAGGGCGCGCAGGAGAACGGCGTCCATCATCAGGGCCCGCCTTCGATGGGGCGGCGGTGGAGCGGGACGGCGGCCCGCGCGGACGGCCCGGGCTACGGCCTCCGCCTGCCGCTGGATCGCGGCGAAGGTGTAGCCGGTGGAGGGACGCGTGCAGCCGCCGGCGACTCCGATGCGGAACACCGTACGTGCGGCTCGGTCGGTGAGCACGGCGTCGGTCATGGGGATCACTCCCTGTTCCGTCGCCTGGACCTGCACGGGGCCGGTGTCCAGCACATGGCGCGTGTAGTGCTCCAGCGCGGCGTCGTAGGCGTCGGCGGTCAGCGGTGCCGGGCCGAACTCGGTGTACTCGACCAGGGCGGTGTGCCGGCTGGTGGGCAGGACGTACCCGAAGGACAGCGCGCGCGCCGGCTGCGGGGTGCGGAAGTCCATCAGGTCGGCCACGTCCGGGTCGAACGCCGGCCGCCGGGTGCGGACGAACCAGCCGCGGAAGTGCTGAAGCAGGTGGGTGCGGGCGGCGGGCAGGCGGTGCGGTGGGCGGGAGTCGAACACCCAGCGGGCGGCCAGATCGACGCGGGCACCGGTGGCGTCCGTGGCGCGCACGCGCGTCGTGCCGTCGGGGCGGAGGGCCACGTCGTGGACGGTCGCGTGCAACCGCCGGATCCGCGGCCGCTGCGCGAGGTCGTGCGCCACCAGCGCCTCGAAGTCGTCGGAGCGGATCATCTTGTAGCGCAGGGGTGCGATGTTGCGCCGTACGGCGGTTCCGTGCCGGCTGTGGACGCGCAGCCACTCCCAGGAGGCCGTCACCGCGGAGTCGTAGCGGCCAGGGCCTGCTTCCCAGAAGCACCACGTCCGCCGCGGTGCCCGCAGGGGGCCGGCCGGCGCGTCGACCAGGACGACGGACACCGCCGGCCGCTGGGCCGTGTCCGTCGGCAACCGGTGGGCCAGGGAAAGCCCTGCGGCCCCGCCACCGACGATGACGATGTCCACCTCGACCACGCCCTCCTCCTCGGCTCCTCCTCCGCCCTCCGCCGGGCTCGCCCACTGCGGCGGAGTATTCCGGCCCGGATCCGATGGCGGATGCGCGCCACGCTGGTGCGCCTGGCGGCGCTCCCGCCGGGGGAGTGGTCGGCGGGGGCGGTTTCGGTGCCGGGACGGAGCAGTTCTGATGCGGGGGGAAGGTGCCGGGGCTGGCCCGCCCCGCCGACGGACGCACGCCACGCTGACCCGCCGCGCGATGCTGCCCGCCGATCGGGTGGCCGACAGGGGCATTCGGTGCCCGGCCCGCGGCAGACCGGCCTCGGCGGGGAAGGCATCGGCGCGTGCGGTTCGCAGGTCCTCGGCACGGGCGGACGGGACGCGGGCAGGCCCCGGCGTCCGGCAGCGCGGTACGGGGCGATCCCCGGCTGCCCCGACTCCGCCGGCGGGCGCGGTATGGAGACGCCCCCTCCGCGGGTACGGAGACGCTCCCTCCGGATGCCCCAAGGCCCGGGAAGCGCGGTGTGGGGCGCCCCCGGGTGCCCGCGCGCTCGGTGCCCCGCGCGCCGTGGCCTTCCCCGTGCGGTGCCCGGCGGTGCGTCCGAACCACTGCGCGCGGCCGAATCACCCCAGGAGGCCCCTTCGTGCGGGTCAGTACCGACGAGAGGAAGCGGGATGTGCACCAGCAACGCCCAGGACGCTCCGGACGGGACCCGGTGGCCGCCGCTCAGCCCTGCCGAGGGCCGGCCGGGGCCGCCCACCCCGCACCCGGCGGCCGTGGACGCCGACGTGCCGACCGCCGTCGGGCGCTGCCTGGAGCAGATCATCGACGAGCGCCTCGCCCACTGCACGTCGCTCGACACCGTCTTCGGTGAGGACCTGGCCGCCCGGCTCGGCGCCTTCACCCTGCACGGCGGCAAGCGGATCCGGCCGCAGCTGCTGTGGTGGTCCTTCCGCGCCGCAGGGGGCGAAGGCCGGCACACCGCGGCCGTACTGCGGATCGCGGCGGCCCTCGAACTGCTGCAGACCTGCGCGCTGGTGCACGACGACGTGATGGACGACTCCGCACTGCGCCGCGGCCGCCCCGCGCTGCACACCGACGTCGGCCGCCAGTACCCCGCGGCCGACCCCGACTTCGCCAAGGCCGCCGCGATCCTCGTCGGCGACCTGGCGTTGGCCTGGGCGGACGACGTCGTCGCCGGTACGGCTCTGCCGACGCCGGTCGCCGACGCCGTACAGGAGATCTGGCGGGTCATGCGCACCGAGATGGTGGCCGGGCAGTACCTGGACCTGCACGGCCAGGCGACCGCGGTGTCCTCTCCGGCCCGTGCCGTGCGGATCGCCTGTCTGAAGAGCGCGCTGTACTCGGTGGAACGGCCGATGGTGCTCGGCGCCGTGCTCGCCGGGGCCGACCCGCGGACCGTCCGGATCCTTTCGGCGGCCGGACGCTGCGCGGGCATCGCCTTCCAGCTCCGGGACGACCTCCACGGAGTGTTCGGCGCACCGCACACCACCGGCAAGCCCTCGGGCGACGACATCCGGCAGGGCAAACCGACCTACCTGGTCGCCGTGGCCCGGGCCAGGGCCGGGGCGAGCGGCGACACCGAGGCGCTGGCCGTGCTGGACGGGTGTGTGGGCGCCGGCCGGCTGACCGAGGGCCGGCTCGCCGAGGTACGGCGGGTGCTGGAGCGCACCGGAGGCCGCCAGGTGGTGGAACGCCGGGCGGAGCGGCTCGGCACCCGCAGCGTGCGGCGGCTGGTGGACGCCGCTCTGCGCGAGCCTGCCGCCGGGCGGCTGCGGGAGCTGCTGGGGGCGGCGGCCGGCTGTCTGCCCGAGCCGCAGGCCGGCCCGCACGCCCGCGCAGCCGACAACGGGGGCGGATCCCTGGGCGCCGGGCGGGGACAGTGATGAAGACGGTGCGCGGTCGAACGGACCACGTCGTGGTGGTGGGCGCGGGCCTGTCGGGCCTGTCTGCGGCCCTGCATTTGTTGGGCTCCGGTCGGCGCGTGACCGTCGTCGAGCGGGACGGCATGCCTGGCGGCCGGGCCGGACGAGCAGAGATCGGCGGCTACCGCATCGACACCGGACCGACCGTGCTGACGATGCCGCAGCTGGCCGACGAAGCGTTCGCGGCGGTCGGCGAGCGCCTCGCCGACCGCGTCGACCTCATCCCCCTGCACCCCGCCTACCGAGCCTGCTTCGCCGACGGAAGCACCCTGGACGTGCACACCGACGCCGCCGCGATGGAGGCGGAGGTCGAGCGGTTCGCCGGAGCCCGGGAAGCGGCCGGCTACCGGCGGCTGCGCGCCTGGCTCCAACGGCTGTACGCGGTGCAGATGCGCCGGTTCATCGACGTCAACTTCGACTCCCCGCTGGGCCTGCTGACGCCCGACCTGGCGCGCCTCGCCGCCTTGGGCGGCTTCGGCCGGCTGGACGCGCGCATCGCACGGTTCCTGACCGACGAGCGCCTGCGGCGGGTGTTCTCCTTCCAGGCCCTGTACGCCGGTGTCGCACCGGAACGTGCCCTGGCCGCCTACGCCGTCATCGCGTACATGGACACCGTGGCCGGCGTGTACTTCCCGCGCGGCGGGATGCACGCGCTGCCCCGTGCCATGGCCGCCGCTGCCGCCGACGCCGGCGCCGAGCTGCGCTTCGGACACGAGGTCACGCGGCTGGAGAAGTCGGGCGGCCGGGTCACGGCGGTCCACACGGCGCACGCACGCATCCCGTGCGACGCCGTGGTCCTGACCCCCGACCTGCCCGTCGCCCACCGGCTGCTGGGTCGCCGACCGCGTCGCCCGGTCCCCCTGCGCTACGCACCGTCGGCGGTCGTCCTGCACGCCGGAACCACCCGTACCTGGCCTCACCTCGCCCATCACACGCTGTCCTTCGGTGCCGCGTGGCAGCGCACCTTCGAGGAACTGACCGAGACCGGCTGCCTGATGACCGACCCGTCCCTGCTGATCACCCGGCCCACCACCGGCGATCCCGGCCTCGCGCCCGAGGGACGACATCTGCACTACGTCCTGGCGCCGTGCCCCAACACCGAGGTCGGGATGCCCGCCGCGTCCTGGGACGGGCTCGCTCCCCGCTACCGCGACAGCCTCCTGGCCACTCTGGAATGCCGGGGGATGACCGGTATCGCCGCCGCCATCGAAGCGGAGTGCCTGGTGACACCCGCCGATTGGACCCAGCAGGGCCATGCGGCGGGCACGCCCTTCTCGGCCGCCCACACCTTCGCCCAGACCGGCCCGTTCCGCCCTCGCAACCTGGTGCGCGGCGTCGACAACGTCGTGCTGGCCGGCTGCGGCACCACCCCCGGCGTCGGCGTACCGACCGTGCTGATCTCCGGCAGGCTGGCCGCGGCACGGATCACCGGATCCCCGTCCCCGCGCCGCAGGCCGGCACGCGCCGCGGACGTGCGGGGCGACAACCGACGAGCTAACCCGAAGGGCGAGGACCGACGAGCCACCGCAAAAGGCGGGGACCGACGAGCCACCGCGAAGGACGGGGGATCGATGAGCCACCGCGAAGGTGAGGACCGATGAGCCACCGGGAACTCGACGCCGCCGGCATCACCGACCCGGCTCTGCGCGCCGCCTACGAGCGGTGCCGGCGGCTCAACGCCCGCCACGGCCGTACCTACTTCCTGGCCACCCGGCTGCTGCCCGCGGCGCGCAGGCCGGCCGTGCACGCGCTGTACGGCTTCGCCCGCTGGGCCGACGACATCGTCGACGACCTCGGCGCGCCGGCCACGCCCGCGCAGCGCGCGGCAGCCCTGGACCGGCTGGAGGCACGGCTGCGGCGAGCGCTCGACGGCTCCCCGCCGGCCGGTGAACCGGTGGTCCTCGCCGTCGCCGACACCGCCGCCCGCCACGCCATCGACCCGGCCCACTTCACCGACTTCATGGCGTCGATGCGCAGCGATCTCACCGTCGGCGCGTACGCCACCTACGACGACCTGTGTCACTACATGCACGGCTCCGCCGCGGTCATCGGACTGCAGATGCTGCCGGTGCTGGGCACCGTCGTTCCCCGGGCCGAGGCGGAGCCGCACGCGGCCGCCCTGGGCGTGGCCTTCCAGCTGACCAACTTCCTGCGCGACGTCGGTGAGGACCTGGACCGCGGCCGCGTCTACCTGCCCGAGGACCTGCTCGCCGCGCACGGCGTCGACCGGGACCTGCTGCGCTGGAGCAGGAGCACCGGGCGCCGGGACCGGCGCATCACGGCCGCGCTGCGGGCCGGGGAGGAGATGACCCGGGCCGTCTACCGGCAGGCCGCACCCGGCCTGGCCATGCTGGAGCCGGTGGCGCGGCCCTGCATCCGGGCCGCCTATGTGCTCTACGGGAGCATCCTCGACGCCATCGCCGACGACGGGTACGCGGTACTGCACCGGCGCGCGGTGGTCTCCCGGCGCCGGCGCGCGGCCGTCGCCGCAGACGGGCTCACCCGGCTCGCGGCGGCCCGACTCGCCACGCGCCGCCACGGCAGGTCCGCCCCCGTCGCCACGACCAGTTCCTGCCCGATCCCCGCCGAGGAGCCCGGATGAGCCCCGACCCGAGCCCGCGCAGGGCCCGCTACCCGCTGCGTCTGCGCCGCCGCCCGGTGCGCTGGGAACGCCAGGTGCCCACCTGGCGACAGGCTCGGCCCGCCGTGATCGCGGGAGCACTCGAGCGCGCCCTGGCCCGCCCGTCGGGCAACTGGTTCGTGGTGGGCGCCACCGCGGACGTCACGTCCACCCGCCCGCTGTCGGGCACCATCGCGGGCACCGAGGTCGTCGTCTGGCGCGACGCGCGCGGGCGCCTGGTGGGCGGCCCCGGGCAGTGCCCCCATCTGGGCGCGCCGCTGGCGGACAGCCCGGTACGCTGCGGCACCCTGATGTGCCACTGGCACGGTCTGTCCCTCGACGGATCGGCGTACGCCGGCTGGGAGCCGTTGCCCGTCCACGACGACGGCGTGCTGGTGTGGGTGAGGCTGGACGCGGTCGGCGGTGAAGAGCCCACGCGCGCTCCGGTGGTGCCGGTCAGGCCCGCGCTGGCCGCATCCGTGCAGGCGGTCTGGACGGGCGTGGGGACCTGTGAGCCGAGGGACGTCGTGGCGAACCGCCTCGACCCGTGGCACGGCGCGTGGTTCCACCCGTACTCGTTCGTGGACCTCACCGTCGTCCGGACCCCCGCTGACGGGGAGGACGGCGTGGATGGCGTGGACGGCGACACCTTCGTCGTCGACGTCTCCTTCCGCCTCGCCCGGCGGATCGTCGTGCCGGTGCGGGCGGAGTTCACCGCCCCCGAGCCGCGCACGGTGCTCATGCGCATCACCGACGGTGAGGGAGCCGGGTCGGTGGTGGAGACCCACGCCACCCCTCTCGGCCCGGACGAACTGGGCCGACCGCGCACCGCCGTGGTGGAGGCCGTCGTCGCCACCTCGGAGCGGCCTGGCTTCGCCCTGGCCCGCGCCCTGGCCCCGGCCCTGCGCCCTCTGATGCGCACGGCGGCGGGCCGCCTGTGGCGCGACGACCTCGCCTACGCCGATCGACTCCGCGACTTGCGGGAACGCGGGAGGAAAGAGAGAGGGACCACGATGGCGAAGAACACGAAGAACACGAAGAAGACGAACGAGACAGGCAACGGCGACGGCGAGAAATTCGCCGAGGGCGACGAAGTCACCTGGAACAGCCACGGCAGCACCACGGAAGGCGCGGTCGAGCGGGAGATCACCCGCCGCACCGAGGCCGCAGGCCGCACCGTGGACGCCTCTCCGGAGGATCCGCAGTACGAGGTGCGCAGCGCCAAGTCCGGCAAGTCGGCCGTCCACAAGCCGTCCGCGCTGCGCAAGAAGCGCCCCGGTCACTGATGCAGACGTTCCTGCCCCACCCCGACTTCCGGCAGACGGCCCTGCTCCTGGACCGGCGCCGACTGGGCAAGCAGCGGGTCGAGGCACTGCAGGTCCTGCGCGGCCTGACCGTCCCCGGCTACGGATGGCGCCGGCACCCGGCCGTACGGATGTGGACCGGGTACGAGGAGGCACTCGTGCGGTACGGCCTGGAGATCTGCCGGGCCTGGCGGGAGCAGGGACACCAGGACAGCTGCGCCGCCTCCCTGGTCGCCGGGCTGGCCGCGCACCGGCCGGGCGCTCCGGTGCGTGACCAGGCGGAGCTGGCGGCCGCCGGTGAGCTGCCGCCCTGGCTCGGCGACGAGGCCTTCCACGAAAGCCACCGCTCGGCACTCGTCCGCAAGGACCGGAACCTGTACGCCGGTCTGTTTCCCGGAGTGCCCGACGACCTGCCCTATGTGTGGCCGACATCCGACCGTGAGTCACGGCACGAGCCCACCGGCGGGTGAACCGCGCCGCCGTGCCCACGGGCGTGCGGGCATGCCGGACACTGGCAGCACCAGAGGCAGAGGGGAGGCCGACCGTGCTGACCGTACTCCGTGAACAGCTGGGCCAGGCCCTGTTCCGCCGCGTCGCGGGCCCCGACGGACCGGCGACGCGTGCCCGCATCCACCACACCCCCGGCCCGCGCTGGTTCGGACCGGACCGTCCGATCCGCACGGTCCACGGTGACGCCTCGATGTTCATCGGCGGGCTGAGCGCACTGCTGCTGCAGTCCCTGCATCCGCTCGCCATGGCGGCGGTGGCCGGGCACTCCGGTTACCGCGGCGACCCGTGGGGCCGGCTGCAGCGCACCAGCACCTTCCTGGCCGTGACGACCTACGGCACCGCCGCGGAGGCCCAGCAGGCGGTCAACCGTGTCCGCGGCATCCACGAACGGATCCGCGGGACGACGGCCGAGGGCATGCCGTACCACGCGGCCGATCCGCACCTGCTCGGCTGGGTGCACGCCGCCGAGACGGACAGCTTCCTGCGCGCCCACGCACGCTACGGAGCCCGCCCGCTGGACGCCGCCGGCTACGACGCCTACGTCGCCGACACCGCGCGCGTCGCCGAGGCCCTGGGGGTGAGCGACCCGCCGCGCGACCGCCGCGAGCTGTCCGAGCGCCTGACCGCCTACCGGCCCGAACTACGGGCCATACCCGAGGCCCGGGCCGCCGCCCGCTTCCTGCTGCTGCAGCCGCCCCTTCCCCTCGCGGTACGCCCCTTCTACGGCGCCCTGGCCGCGAACGCCGTCGCCCTGCTCCCGCCCTGGGCCCGCGGCATGCTGTGGCTGCCCCGTGTACCGGTCGTCGAAGACCTCGCCGTGCGCCCCACAGGACAGGCCCTGACCCGGACCATCCGCTGGGCGATGGCCCCACAGCGGCAGTCCCCGTCGGCGTGAGCGGCTGCACAGCGGCCCCGCAGCCACACGACTCGGGGATGCCCGCGAACAGAGGCCGCACGCCCTGGTACACCGCCACGTCCCCGGCGCCGCGATGAGCCGGCGCCACACCGGCCGGTCACCCGACTGACCAGAAGGAACCTGCTCCAGAGCCTGCGTCCGGTCAACCGCCTACGCCGGGCCACTCCCACGTGTGGGTACTGAACCACCAAGCGACAACATCGACGAAGACCAGTACGAAGAGGCTCACCAACAGTACGCAGCCGCACACGACAGGCAGGACCCACGCCCGCGGACCCCGGCCATCGAGGTCCGGTCGGCGTGACGGTGCTTTAGCGGTCGAACCCGGCCGTGACGGAAGACGTGAGTCCGCCATGACTTCATCGTCTGCCCCCATCCTGCGCGCTGCACCTTCAGGCAGCGCTGTCCACCGAGCAAGGGGAGGCGATCGGACCGACGAGGACGTCGCCCAGCCCCACCACTTCGACTGATCCCGAAGGCCGGGCAGCGAAGCAAGCGACAAGACCGGTCAGGAATCGAGAAGCCCCGGCGGCCGAGCGGCCCATAGCGTGATGGTCATGGAAACCACCGCGTCCGACACGTCCATCGCATCGGTCACCCTCGAGGTGGCAGACCCCGGGACAAGCCACCGCTTCTACGCTGCCTTCGGAGTGGACACGTACATACGCCTGCGGGCGTCCGAGGCCCACTCCACCGGATTCCGTGGCTTCGCCCTGGCGCTCACGGTGTCCCGGCCGGCCACCGTCGACGGCTTCCTCGGCGCCGCCGTGGACGCCGGCGCCACGGTGCTGAAGCCCGCCGCCAGGTCGCTGTGGGGCTACGGCGGCGTCGTCCAGGCGCCGGACGGGACGATCTGGAAGATCGCGACCTCGGCGAAGAAGGACGCCGGCCCGGCCACCCGCGAGATCGACGAGATCGTCCTCCTGCTCGGCGTCGAGAACGTGAAGGCCGGCAAGCAGTTCTACATCGGCCGTGGCCTGACCGTGGCCAGGAGCTTCGGCGGCAAGTACACCGAGTTCACCTCCGGCCCGTCCAGCCCCGTGAAACTGGCCCTGTACAAGCGCCGCGCCCTGGCCAAGGACCTCGGCGTCCCCGCCGACGGCACAGGCTCGCCCCGCATCGTCCTCGGCAGCACCGCCGGCTCCTTCACCGACCCGGACGGATTCCCCTGGGAAGCCGCCGCGTCACTCAACCCCACGCCGTCCTGACTCGCGGACCCGCACTCCCGCCCCGACCTGCCGCATCCCTGTCACGAGAGGAAACCGCCATGCCGCACACGAAGTCGTCCGCATCGTCCGCCGAGAACTCCGGCGCGACCGCCGAGCAGTACAACGGATTCACCGCCGAGGAGCGGGCCGCGATGAAGGAGCACGCGCAGGAGCAGAAGAAGGCGGCGGCGCGGCGCGGTTCGCAGGCGGAGAAGGAGGCGGCAGCGGAGCGGGACGTGCTCGCGAAGATCGCCGAGATGCCGGAAGCCGACCGCCTCCTCGCCGAGCGGATCCACGACATCATCAGGACGGCCGCTCCCGACCTCACGCCCAAGCTCTGGTACGGCATGCCCGCGTACGCCAGGAACGGCAAGGTCATCTGCCACTTCCAGAGCGCGCAGAAGTTCAAGTCGAGGTATGCCACGCTCGGCTTCAGCGACCAGGCGGCACTCGACGACGGCGCCGTGTGGCCGACCGCCTACGCCGTGAAGGAGCTGACCGCAGCCGACGAACAGCGCATCAGCGCGCTCGTCAAGAAGGCGGTGGGCTGAGGCCGGACGGGCCGGAACAGGCAGCGGGAGTCACCGGCCGGTGCGGGTACGGCCATGGAGCCGGAGCCCCCTGTGGTGTCCTTCAGGATGTGGTGGGTGGTGGGCCTGGCGGATGTGCCGCGGCCAGGTCGTCGTAGACCAGCAGACCGTCCTCGCGCAGCCGCACGCCCGGCGTCGGGACGTGGAGGTGCCACCGTCCGTCGTGCATCAGGTGGTGGACCGGCACGCCTCGCGCGAGGGCGGCGAAGTCGGCGATCAGTCGACGATGGCAGCGCCACCAGACCGATTCGCTGCACATCACCGCTGTACGAGCCTTGATGGCCTCGTCCAGCAGGCGTTCCATGGCGGCGACGAAGCCCGGCGTCCTGGTGTGTGCGGCGTAACCGCGAAAGGACGCGTTGCGCCAGACGACGTCCGGGCTGTCCGGAGGCGGTTTGCGGTACCCACCCAGGTCGGGCTCCCACCGGTAGGCGATCCCTTGTGCGGGCATCCATACGGCGAGCCGCTGCCGGGCCAGGTCGGGATCGCGACGGCTGCCCGGGGCGATGCGCACGTCGACGACGGCGGTGACGCCGGCGCCTCGAAGCAGCTGCACGATCTGTTCACGGTCGGCGGTGCCGTGCCCGAAGGTGATCAGTAGCGGTTCCATGTCCCTCCACGGTGAGCAGCCGCGGACGAGGTCGCGCTGCTTCGTCCTTTCGACACGGACTCACCGGGATCTGATGCCTTCTGTCCTGATACCCAAGCCGGTCGGCGGACGCGCGGTTCGACGGCCGGCGGGTGAAACGGCGGTGAGGTCCCAGCCGGGTCAGGCGGCTGGTTTCCACGCGAGGGGGCATACGGCAAGCACGCAGGGCAGCATACGTACAGGCAGCCGACCGGCGGCGGCTGATCAGCAAGGAGGCGGCGACATGGCGAGGCCGGAGCGTCCGGACGACCTCGGTGAGCGGTGCACGGCAGCACCCCCAGCCGCGCTCCTCGGGGCACTGGAAGCCATCGGGGCCGGAGCCTACGTCGTCGACGATCAGGGCTGCATCCTTGCTGTGAACACCCGCGCGGAAGAACTGCTCGGCCGACCCGCCGACGATCTCCTCGGCCATGACGCGCATGACCTGCTGCACCGAGACGCCCACGGCCAGCCACTGCCGAGGACGCAGTGCAGCATGCGGCAGGCTTTCCACGCCCGGCGCACCGCGCAGGCCGCCGAGGACCACTTCGCACGCGCAGACGGCTCCGTGCTGCCCATCTCATGGCTGATCACCCCGTACGACACCGTTGGCGCCGAGGCCGCCACGCTCGTTGTCTTCCACAGCCCCACGCATGGGCAGGACGCCGGCCCGCAGCCGGAGCCGGCGGCGGAGCCGCTGTCGGAACTCGAACGGCTTGCGCTGCTGGCCGAGACCACCACTCAGCTGACCTCCACCCTCGACGTCGAGGAGGCGCTGCGCCGGCTGGTGGCCCTGGTGGTGCCCCGGCTGGCGGACTGGGCCGTCATCGATCTGATCGCCGAACGCGACGAGGTATGGCGCACCATCGTCGTCCAGGCCGACGGAGACACCCTGACGCGCCACGACGATCTCCAGGGGCCGATGCCGCCGGTTCCGGAGGAATCCCCGATGCCCCTGTCACGGGCCCTGCGCGGCGTCGCCTCCACCCTGGCCGGGCCGGAGACCTACCAGCAGCCACCGGACTCCGGCATCGCGGTCGAGCAGCGCCGGCTGTTCGACGCCACCGGCATCCACTCCGCCGCGATCGCGCCCATCCGCAGCACCCGCGAAGTCCTCGGGGCCCTGACCCTGGGCCGTGCCGAGAGACCGGGGAACTTCACCACCGCCGATCTTCCCCTGCTGGAGGACATCGCCCGCCGCGCCGGCCTCGCCCTCGACAACGCCCGCCTCTACCAGCGCCAGCGCAAGGTCGCCGAGACCATGCAGAACCACCTGCTGCCGCAGATGCCACTCGTGCCCGGCCTGCAGATGACCGTCCGCTACCTTCCCGCCCCTGATGCCTCGCAGGTCGGCGGCGACTGGTACGACGCCTTCCCCTTGTCCGACGGATCCACCGCGCTGGCCGTCGGCGACGTCGTCGGCCATGACCTGGAGGCAGCGGCCGGCATGGCCCAGATCCGCAACATGCTCCGCGCCTACGCCTGGTCCCAGCAAGAACCCCCCAGCCGCATCGTCGAACGGCTCGACGAGGCGATCCAGCACATCACCGACGTCACCATGGCGACCCTGGTCCTCGGCCGGATCCAACCGGCGGAGGACGGTCACTGGCAGCTGTCCTGGACCAACGCCGGCCACCCACCACCCCTGCTGATCAGCCGGGACGGCCTGGCCCACTACCTCACCGACGGCCACGGCATCCTCCTGGGCACCGGAGCACTCAGGCCTCGCGCTGACGCCACCGCCCTGCTGCCGCCCGAATCCACCCTGGTCCTGTACACCGACGGCCTCATCGAAGCCCCCGGCCACACCCTCGACGAGGGCCTGGACCGACTACGCCAACACGCCGCCGCCCTCGCCCACCGCCCCCTCGCCTCCTTCACCGACCAACTCCTGCGCCGGGTCCGCCCTGCCGCCAACGACGACGACGTGGCTCTCCTCGTCCTTCGCACCCCAAGCCGGGCGATGCGGAGTGGGTCATGGCCGTCACGCTCGTAACGTCTCGGTGGTCGGGGCTGGGGCGACTCGGCGCTCGCCGGTGGACAGGCAGGCGGACACGCCGACACGGGTGGTGCACAGTCATGACCTTGGCCGGCCAAGGCCCGGCTTCAACACCGACTCAAGGCCACCGCGGTGAACTTCCACCGCCTCGACGCCTGGGGGACCGAGCCTCCGGATAGACAATGACCTATTCCTCTCCTTTTGTGGTGTTCAGTTCGATTCGGCGTAGGGACGGCAGGAGCAGGGGCAGCAGCATGGCGGCTGCCACCAGGGCGCCCCCGGTGACTGCGACCGGCGCGGTGCCGAATGCCGCGGCCAGGACCGGGACGGACAGCTGGCCGACGGGGATCGACGCAAACGACCCGAACTCGTCGTAGGCGCCGACCCGGGAGCTCAGCCGTTCCGGAACATGGATGTGCCACACGGTCGACCACGCGACGGTGAAGAACTCCGCGGCCACCCCGGCAGCGAATGCCGCCGCAGCCAGCCAGAAGGTGTTTGCTCCGGTGCCGAGGAGGATCAGCGGGACGGCGGCCAGGGTCATCAAGGAGAGGGCCGGCGCCATGGGCCGCCGGACCGTCAGCTTCACCATCACCATGGTGGCGAGCAGTGCTCCGGCGCCGCGGGCGCTCAGCACCAGGCCCCATCCGTCGGCGCCGATCGTGCCGGCGGCGATCACCGGGCCGAGGATCTGCCACACCCCCATGTTGACGGCGTTCAGTACGGCGAAGGCCAGCGTCACCGACCAGATCCATGGTCGGGAGCTGAAGTAGTCCCAGCCTTGCCGCAGCTCGCCGAGCATCGTCGGACCGCCCTTGGCGCGGGGCGGGAGGTCGGGCAGTGACATCTGGGCGAAGCAGACGGCCGCCAGCAGGAAGGACACGGCGTCTGCGGCGATCGCCCAGCCGCCTCCGACGGAGACGGTCAGCAGGCCGGCGGCGCTCGGGCCGAGCAGCAGGGTGGTGTTCCTGGCGGAGGCGAGCAGGGAGTTGGCCTGCTGGATGCCGCGTCCGCTCGCCATCTGCGGGACGATGCCGCGCATCGTCGGTTTGGTCAGTGCCTGGAAGATGCCGTTGAGGGCGGAAAGCGGCAGGAGGAGTGCGGGGTGCTGGTGGGTGAGCAGGAGGGCCGCCACGCCGGCCTGGCTGATGCTTGCGCCCAAGCTGGTGAGGCTGAGCACGGTGTCGCGGCGGTAGCGGTCGGCGATGCCGCCTCCAAGGATCATGGTCGCGATCATTGGGACCATGGAGGCGGTGAGGACCGCGGACAGCCAGGCGGCGCTGTCGGTGACCTCCAGGACGCCGAAGGCCAGCGCGACGGGCGACATGGCGCTGCCGGTCATGCTGATTGACCAGCCGGCGAAGAACCACCGGAAGGTGAGGGAACGGAACGGCTGCCCGGACGCGAGGCTGGTGCTGGACGACCGTGTCGCATCAGTTTGGGGGAGTTCGGGATCCTGATTTCCAGGCGCGTCTGTTTCAGGCACAAGGGGCGACGTTGCCAGCGCGTGCAGGATTCATCAAGCGATTTCCCGAGGGGGCAACCGCCGCCGGATGCCTCCCCGAACATCTCCGGCGGGATCCGCCAACGGTGTCTTGCAGCTGTCGGGGACAGGGCGTTGGCAGTGGCGCAGGGCTCAGTCGGAGCAGTGCGTACAGGCTGTCCCAGCGCAGGCGTGGTCCGCTGCGGCGCTGTCGGTTGCCCAGGGGAAATCAGTTGGCGGGCTCGCCGAACCAGCGGAAGAGGTGGTCGTCCAGGTCCTGCTGATCGTCGCCGATCCAGGCGACGTGGCCGTCGGGGCGTAGCAGGACGCACGGAACATCCAGTACCGCGGTGGGATCCGCGAGGTAATCGACCCGGTCCGACCAGCCGCCGACGGCCAGTCGTTCGGTGCGGTCAAGGAGCAGTCCGCGGCCGCGATGCAGCAGATCGTAGAGGTGGCCCTGTTTCACGTCGATGTCGCGCAGGCGGCGGCCGAGCAGGTCGGGGCCTTCCCCGAAGTCGTAGCGGATGTCGATCGCGGTGATCTTCTCGATCAAGTAGCGGTTCACCTCGTCGAAGTCCATCAGTTCGGTGAGCAGCCTGCGCACGGCCTGCGGGCCCGGTTCGGTGGACAGCAGTTCCATCTGGGCGCGGGTGTTGTCCAGCACGTCCTCGGCGACCGGATGACGTTCGGCCTGGTAGGTGTCCAGCAGTGTTTTCGGCGCCCAGCCGCGGATGTGTGCGGCCAGTTTCCAGCCGAGGTTGAATGCGTCCTGGACGCCCAGGTTGAGGCCCTGTCCGCCGGTGGGCGGATGGATGTGTGCCGCATCGCCGGCCAGCAGCACCCGCCCGACCCGATAACGTTCGGCCAGCCGCGTGGCATCCCCGAAGCGGGACAGCCAGCGCGGGGAGTGCACGCCGAAATCGGTTCCCGTGACGGCGCGCAGCTGTTGCTTGAAATCATCGAGGGTGGGTGGTTCCGCGCGATCGCTGACTCCCGCGACGGGGACAACGACGCGATAGACCCCTTCGCCGAAGGGCCTGAGACTGAAAATCTTGTTGGTCTCGTGGATTTCGGTCACCTTGGCGGCGATCTCCTCCTGCGGCACGCCCACTTCCATCTCGCCCATCAGCGTTTCGGTCCGCGACGGCTCGCCGGGGAAGCCGACGCCGAGCAGTTTGCGCACCGTACTGCGCCCGCCGTCACAGCCGACGAGATAGCGCGAACGCAGCTGTTCGCCGTCGGCCAGCTCGACGGTCACACCCTCGTCGTCCTGCTCGAAATCGGCCACCGCACAACCGCGCCGGACCTGCGCACCCAGTTGCATCGCATGTTCTTCGAGCAGGTCAACGATGACCGGCTGTGGAATGCCCAGCAGATAGGCGTGCGCGGAATCCAGGCCCTGGGGCGCGGGTTTGTCGATGGCGGCGAAGAATCCGCCGGCCGGACGCTGTCTGCCGTGTTCGCGCATGCGATCCAGCAGTCCGCGCATTGCCATCAGTTCAAGACTGCGAACATGCAGACCGACGATGCGGACGAACGACACGGGCTCGGTTTCCTTCTCCAGAACGAGTACCCGCACATCGTGCAGCCGCAGTTCGGCGGCCAGCATCGCGCCGGTCGGCCCGCACCCGGCAATGATCACGTCGGACATGAGGGGCTCGCGATCAGCGCCGGAGGTCGGCGACCGGAGTCCGGGGACGTCGCCCGCGGTGAAGTCGTGCTCGACCGTATCGTTCGACGACGGTTCGGCGGTGAACTGCCAAGAGCCCATAGGTGTTGCCTTTCGGGAGTGCCTTGTTGTCGAGGCGCTCCCGGCGACACCTACGTCAATCGCCCGGCCGTGACGGGAAGGGGGAGCACCCACATCGATACAGCGTTCATGGGTCTCACCTCCTCGGGCGGTGTCGCGGTCCACTGCAAGCTACAAGCCCGAGCATCACCCCGTCCAACCCTTTTCCCAGCCAAGTGATCACGACTCCGAACGGGCCCGTGTGCGGTTGCAGGCGGAATCCGGCATGGCGGCCCGGCTGGTCCCAGTCAGGGTCGACGCCTACCTCGACGGCACATGGAAAGCCACGCTGGCAGCACCCACGTGATGAAGTGGTGGCGGCGCAAGCCCGCACGGCCCGTGCACACCGGCCCCGACCTCGCCGCCATTCGGCAAGAACTGAGCGTCACGCCGACGGCCGGGTGAGTTTGGCGGCCACGGCGTCGAGGACCCAGTCGAGGCCGGTCGCGAAGGATGTCTCGGCGTCCACGTCCGTGCCGTCGTACACGGCCTTGGCCAGCGCCGGGAAGCGGCCCGTGGCCAACATTCTCGTCACATGCGGGCCGGAGGCGCGCTGCCAGTCGCGCTTGGACAGGCCCGTGGCGCGCTCGGCTCGCAGGTTCGCGATCTCGCGCCTGATCGCGCCGGTGAAGTAGGCGCTGACAGTCTCCACGGCGCGCATGACGGTGTCGAGGTCGGCGAGGCCGTCCAGGGCGGCCAGCGTCGCCTCGGTCACGGCGAGGCCGTTCGGGCCCAGGGTCGGGCGGCCGCCGAGCAGGTCGGCCAGCCATTCGTGACGCAGAGCGGCCTGCCTGGTGCGGTGGGCGAGGATGCGCAGCGCCTCCCGCCAGTCACCGGGCTGCTCCTCGGGGAGAATCTCGGCCTGGACCTCGTCCACCATGAGGTCGAACAGCTCCTCCTTGGTGGAGATGTATCCGTACAGCCGCATCGGGCCGGCGTCCAGCCGGGCGGCCACCTTGCGCAACGACACTGCCTCCAGCCCGCCCTCGTCGGCCAGCGCGATGGCGGCGGCGACGATCCGCTCCCGGTCGAGCGGCACGGGGCGAGTCGGCGGCTCCGGCCGGTCCCACACAGTCATGGCCACATCGTACTGTTGCGATACAGCGTCTCAGCAAAATACAGTGTATCGACATGAGACACCGTATCGCTGTGGTCGGAAGCGGCCCCGCCGGCCTCACCCTCGCCCGCGTCCTGCACCGCCACGACTACCCCGTCACCGTCCTCGAACGCGATCCCGCCCCCGACGTCCGTCCCCCGGGCGGCACGCTGGACCTGCACGAAGGGCTGGGCCAGCTCGCGCTCGACAAGGCGGGGCTGCTGGCGGAGTTCCGGGCGCTGTCCCGTCCCGAGGGGCAGGCCATGCGCATCCTGGACACGGACGGGACCGTCCTGCGCGACTGGCGCCCCCGTCCGGATGACCGGGCCAATCCCGAGATCGACCGCGGGCAACTCCGTGACCTGTTGCTCGTCCCTCTCGACGTCCAGTGGGGCCGCAGCGTGACGCAGGTGGTGCCAGGGACCCGGGACGGTGTCCTGGTCCAATTCACGGACGGGCGACAGGAGACGTTCGACCTCGTAGTCGGCGCGGACGGCGCCTGGTCCCGGGTCCGCCCGGCAGTCTCGTCGGTGACGCCGCACTACACCGGCGTCACCTCGGTCGAGACCTCGCTGGACGACGTCGACACCCGCCACCCTGACCTCGCCCGGTTGATCGGCGACGGTTCCGTGGCTGTGTACGGCGTGAACCGAGCTCTCGTCGCCCAGCGCAACAGCGGCGGCCACGTCAAGGTGTACGCCCAGTTCCGCGTGCCGCTGGACTGGCACGCGAACCTGGACCTGACCGACGTCGAGGCCGTGCGCTCCAGCCTGCTGACTCTGTTCGACGGCTGGGCCGCTCCCGTTCTCGACCTCCTCCGCCACGGCACCGCTTTCGTCCACCGCCCCCTGTACGCCCTGCCCGTGTCCCACACCTGGACCCACGTCCCCGGGGTGACGCTGCTGGGCGACGCCGCTCATCTGATGCCCCCCTTGGGGGCGGGCGCGAACCTCGCGATGCTGGAAGGCGCCGAACTCGCCGAGTCCATCGCCACCGGCTCCGGAGATCTGGACGAGGCCGTCCGTGCCTTCGAGAAGCAGATGTGGGCGCGGGCCGGCAAGTGGGCGAAAATCACGACAGCCGGTCTGGAACGCCTCGTGAGCCCGGACCCCACCGAAGCCCTCGCCCTCTTCGACGAAGTCCAGCCATCCTGACTGCCGAGCGCGAGAGCATCAGCACTACTGAGTCTCGCCGCGTGATGTCGCTGGGAGCGCGCGCCCCGACCTGCAACGAAGGGCAACCGCGACGCGACGCCACACGAAGATCATCAGCAACAGCTCGTCACGGCTTCACGGGACAGCACGGACCGCCGCGGGGCGCCACACAGCAGGGGCCACAGGGTGGCCGATCGGTAAATGAGTAGCGTGTTGTTACGGATGTCGGGACACTGCCTCGTGACCCATACGGCACTGCCTCAATTGCTTCGACCTCGTGCGCTGGCGCCCGGAGATCTCGTCGTCATCGCGTCGCTGTCCGGGCCGCTCCATGCCGCTTACGAGCCCGACCTCGAGCAGGCGGTGGCCGTGCTCGAGCGGATGGGATTCCGCGTGCGCCGGGCGCCGCTCCTCGAAGCAGGGCGGCACCATTGGTGGAGCGCGGCTCGGCCGGTGGAGATCGCCGAGGAACTCAACACTCTTCTGCGTGATCCCGAGGTGCGCGCGATCATCGCGCATGACGGTGGCCAGACGGCGCTCGGTTACCTCGACCTGATCGACGTCGAGGCGATCGCCGCCGACCCCAAGCCGATCCTCGGCTACAGCGACATCTCGCTGCTGCACCTGGTGCTCTACGCGCGCACGGGTCTGGTCGGCTTCCATGCCGACCTGGCCACTCCCGGTCTCGGCGGGGCGTGGCAGACTGCGCCCGCAGCGCGCCGAGCGGAACTTGAGAAGCTCTACTCGACGCTGCTGACCGGCCCGAAGGTGATCGGCGCGCTGCCCGCCGGCCCGTCGTGGGAATGCTGGCGTCCTGGTCGTGCCGAAGGCCGCCTGATCGGCGGCCTGCTCAATCGCATCGTGCTGGCGCAGGCGACGCCTTACGCGCTGCCGCTCGAGTGGTTCGACGGCGCGGTGCTGTTCTGGGAGGAGACGGGCGGCCTGGTATCGCACGTGTGGAGCTATCTGCAGACCCTGCGGCACTGCGGCATCCTCGATCGCATCTCCGGCATGGTCGTGGGCGTTCCGCACGCGATCGACGGGCTCGGAGGGCCTGACGCGTCCCCGACCCTCGCCGAGACAGTCCTCGACGTCCTCGGCGACCGTGACATCCCGGTCCTGGGCAACGTCGAGTTCGGACATGCCGGCCCGAACCTGCCGATGCCGATCGGCATCCGCGTCGGCCTCGATGCGCGGCAGCAGACATTGTCGCTGCTCGAACCGGCGGTACGGCCGCACGCGACCAAGCGGACACCGGCTCCTACTTCACCATCGACAGCCACCCCGTGCTGCTCCCGCCAGAACTGGCCGAGCTCATCAACGAGTGGATCGCCCAGCCCCGCACCACCACCGGATGCGCCGGGCTCTGGACGAAGCGTGCCCCTGTCTGCCGGCTGGGAAGATCCCCCACCACCCCGCAATCCCCACGGAGTGGCAATCTGCTCAGACAGCACGGCCTGCCAGTCCGCAGCGTCGGAAACACCGCCATGATCGAGCCGTCACCACGCTTCCGCCCATCGTCATTGCCGACCTGTTCGGCCTCCCCCTCCACCGCCGAGGCATGAGCGAAGTACGCCGACGACAGCGGGACCCGCTACCTCGCCGCCTGAGGTTCCCCCGAGATGCGGGGATGGGTGACAGAGGGTCAGATGAGTCTCGCGAGAGGAGCCCAGACGATGCCTGCCCCGAGGAAGTACCCGTTGGAGTTGCGTGAGCGCGCGGTTCGGATGTACCGGACGGCCGAGCCGAAGCCCGTGATCCGCCGCATGGCCGAGGAACTCGGCGTGCATCACGAGGCTCTGCGTAACTGGATCCGTCAGGCCGAGGCCGATACCGGCGAGCGGGACGACATCCTCACCACCGCCGAGCGTGAGGAGCTGGCCGCTCTGCGGAAGGAGAATGCCCAGCTCAAGCGGGCGAACGAGGTCCTGCGGACGGCCTCGGCTTTTTTCGCGGCCCAGCTCGACCCGACCCGGCCCAGGTGACCGCGCTCGTCGATGCGCACCCGCACCTGGGGGTCGAGCCCGTACTCCGGGAACTTTCCATCCCCTCCTCCACCTACTACCGATGGCGTCAGGCCGAGAAGGAGCCATGCGAGCGACGCCGCCAGGACGCCGAGCTCACAGGGAAGATCCGGCAGGTCCACGCCGACTCCGGCGGGACCTACGGCTCACCCCGCGTGCACGCCGTCCTCCAGCGTGAAGGCGTCCACGTCGGTCGCAAACGCGTTGAACGGCTCATGCGCCAGGCCGGCCTTGCCGGGATCAGTCCCCGGCGGGGCAAGGGTTTCACCCGACGTGACCCGGATGCGGATCTGGCCCCCGACCTGGTGCAACGCAACTTCACCGCGAACGTGCCGAACCGGCTGTGGGTCACCGACCTGACCATGATCGCGACCGAGGAGGGCCCGCTGTGGCTGTCCGCGATCCGCGACGCGTTCTCCCGCCGGGTGGTGGCCTGGGAAACCTCCGCCCGCGCGGACGCCGACCTGGTCCTGACCACGCTGGAGTACGCCCTGGCCAGCCGTGAAGTCGCCCCCGGCGAGCTCATCCACCACGCCGACCACGGCTGTCAATACACGTCCGTGAAGCTCACAACTCGCCTGCTCAGGGCAGGTATCCAGGCGTCCATGGGCTCGGTCGGCGACTCGTTCGACAACGCCATCGCAGAGAACCTGTGGATGGTCATCAAGACCGAGTGCATCCGCGGCCGCGTCTTCGCCACCAGAGCCGAAGCGAACCTCGCACTCTTCGAGTACATCGACGGCTTCTACAACCCCCGCCGCATCCAGAAACGACTCGGCTACCTCAGCCCGATCGAGTACGAGGAGAAGCACTACGCCAACCAGACAACGACCGAACAAGTGAACCTGAAACCACGTCAAACCGCCCTGACCAGCTAGTCAGCCACCCCCCACAGCGGGGGAACCTCACGCCCGAGCATGACGGTGGCCTACTCATACCCACCGAACTGGCGGGTGGCCGGAACTGACGGCTACGGCAGATAGATCCGCCGGTGGAGCCGTCAGCACGTCGGGAAGAACAGCGCGGTCACTTTCCGAGCCGTTTCGCCGCGGCGGCGCGCCGGAGCAACACCTTGTCCTCGGAGTCCCGCATCTCCTGGAGTGCAGCTTTCCGTTCCCGCTGTGCGAGCCGGTCCAGATACAGGCGGCCGTGCAGGTGATCGGTTTCGTGCTGCAGACACCGGGCGAAGTACCCCCTGCCCTCGATCACCAGGGGATTGCCGTCCTTGTCGCGGCCCCGGACGACAGCACGGTCGAGGCGCGGGACCACGCGATAGGGGCCGGGGACGGACAGGCAGCCTTCGGGTTCCTCCACCAGGCGGCGGTCGGCAGCAGGTACTTCCTCGAGAACCGGGTTGGCGATGTGTCCGACGTGACGCACACCCCACTCGTCCGTGATGTCCCACACGAACAACTGCAGATCCACGTCCACTTGGTTGGCGGCGAGCCCAGCACCCTCCGCCACCTGGTTGGTGGCGAACATGTCGTCGATCAGCCTTGCCAGCTCCACCGTGCCGAACTCGGTCACCTCCCGGCACCGGCGGCGCAGAATCTCCTCCCCGACCACGGTGATGCTGCGCACCGCACCACGCTCCACCTCCGGCGCGAGCCGTGGATAGGACTCGACGGGCTTGCCCTGCACACGTACCCGGCGATCCCGCACCGTGTCACCGAACCCGACAGCCACGAACCATCAACCCCCTTTTGCGTAGCGGCCAGCCACCCGACCCGCGCTGTCTGAGACCGACGGCGCTTGCCAAGTCCTTTGCAAAGTAGCAGACTTTGCAAAATGAGTGATGGAAACCGTCGAGTCGAAGCCGCGGATACTTTCCAGGACCGGGCCCGGCGGCTCCTGCCCGACCACCCCGTGCGTATCGCCCTGCTCGACCTGCTCGCCGAAACCGGCACCCTCACCTCCACCGAGGCCGCGGCCCGCCTTGGACACAGTTCCGGCCTGTGCTCCTTCCACCTGCGCCAACTCGCTCGGTACGGCCTCATCGAAGAAGCGCCTCATCAAGGAGGCCGGGCCCGGCCGTGGCGGCTGCGATGGGACACTCCCCACCCCACCGGTGAGGAAGAGCCGGAAGAGTTCAGCGCCCTCGCCCGCGGACTGGAGGACGAGAGCTACCAGCAGTGGCTGACATACCGGGACCAGGCGCCGGCAGAGTGGCAGCAGGACGAATCCTTCAGCACCGTGCTCCACCTCACCCCGGCAGAGACGGCCGAACTCGCCACCTCCATCCGCGACTTGCTCACCCGCTATCGCAACCGGGAGGACCACCCCGCCACACGCCCACCGAATGCCGTGGCTGTAGCCGCGGTCACCCGACTGTTTCCCCTCCTTGCCGAACATCCGGTGCCGCCGCAGCCCACACCAAGCCGCGTTGAAGAATCGACCGATTCCTGAACACCCCTCTTCACCGGTAGGTGAGCGAGGGTGGCGAGCCGCGTGAGTACCCGGGTGTGGCTGAGAGTCGGGGAGCAGGTGCACCCGGTGGACGGCGTCGACTCCGCCCAGGTCCTGAAGCACTCCAAGCCCCGGGAGCAGCAGGACGGTCCGACGTGTACGGATCCGCTGGCTCTTCCACGCCCACCGGTCGGCGGGCGATTCCGCAGTGTTGGAGGGGCTGAGCGCGTTGGCCGACGACAGCAGCGCGAACCAGGTCGCCTGCCTCGACGTGGCGAAAGCACGTGAGCTGAGCAAGGGCGATGAGAAGCGGCTGGGCTCCGTCGGTCAGCCGGGCGGTGCCCTCTTGGGGTACACGCCCGGGCCGTGGGGCGAGGCCTTGAAGGTGACCCAGATCAGCGCCTCCGTCGACACCGAGAGCGCGGGCCGCTGGGAGGGCTCGTTCGACGTGGCGGCCATCACCACGGCGCTGAAGTCGAACGGATACCGGCAGAGCGGAGACGACGAAACCTGGACGAAGTCCGGCCGCAAGGGGATGTCGTTGAGGGTCTCGAAGCAGGAGATCTCCTACACCGTCAGGGGCGACACCTCCATGGCGGCCGTCAACCCGAAGGACGGCGCCTCGCTGGCCGACAAGAAGGAGTACGAGCGCGTTGCTGAGTGCCTGGGCGACGTCTATCGCGCCGACTTCCTCCCCCTCACCTCGGCCAAACCGGTACGCCTGTCCGCCCTCGGCCAGCAGGCTGCCACTGCCGCCAAGAACACCGAGGTCCTGTGCCTCGTAGCCAAGGACGAGACAACCGCCGACCGCGCTGCGGCGAGGCTGCGCTCGGTCGTAGCCGACAAGTCACCGACCTTCGACGGCACGAAGGTGACCGTCGAGAAGGGCGATCAACCTGTGGTTCGAGCGGTCGTCCCGGACACCGGCACACAGCGGCCAGGCCGGCTGATGCTTGCCGACATGGAGCTCTGGATGGCCATCACAGGCTCTGAGCTTTGAACGGCGGAGCTCGGCCGGCTTGCACCTGAACTCTGAGGCGATGGCCTCGACATCACGAATGCGCCTGGGGGCGCCGGGCAGGACCGCGTCGATCGCGTCCACCGGACCGGCGTGCGCGTCGGAGACGACGAGCCGGCCCCGGACAGGCCGCGGGCGGTGCGGGAGCGTAGGAAGGCGAGCCAGCCGGCGCCGTCCTCGGCGGTGGTGACGTTTTCAGGCCGAGATCTCGCGGTGTCCGTCGGCGCCCTCGCGGTCCAGGGGACGGACGGTGTGTGCCTGTGTCACGACCCCGAAACGACTCGGTGACCGCGGCAACCGCTGATTGGCCGGAAATCGTTTGTGCCTGCGACAGTCACCGCCACCTGCCACTCACCAGACAGGATCGCCATGGCAACCTCCACGACGTCCGACCGACACAGACCCGGCACCGTTCTCCGTACGACCGTGATCAGCGCCTCCGCTGCCGTCCTCGCGGTGGTGCTCACGGCCTGCAACGGAGACGGAACCTCGACGGCAGTCCCCGCCCGCGGGAAGACCGCGACGGCGCAGCCGGGCGGCAGCGATCCCGGGACCGGTTCCCCGACAGCCGATGCCAAGCCCGCGGGCAAGCCCACGACGGGCACGGGCAGCGGCGGATCGTCGTATTCCGCGGTCCCTGAGCCCGTCTCCTCGGCACCGGCGCCAGCCGAGCCGGCCGCCTCCGGCGGCACGGACGGCGACGACGGCTGCGACCACAAGATGCCCATCTCACCCGACGAGGTGGCGGTCTACCGCTACACCCCCGAAGGGGGCTCCCTGAGTCTTGTCGTCAAGCACGGCAACTGGGGCTGTGCCCCCGCGGACTCCGACGGCGCGCCCTTCGAGACGGTGGGCAAGGAGACGTACATGCCCATGGACCAGGCGGCGTACGTCACCGTCACCACCCCCATCGTTAAGAGCACCGAGAACCAGCACATTGGTGTCCAGGAGTTCCTCGACTGGCTGGAAGCCAATCCGAACAGCGGACTGGTGTTCAAGTACCACCTGGGCGCCGACGGGGCGATCGACCGTCTGGATGAGGAGTTCACTCCCTGATCGGCCATTCTGCGACCGCTTCCCGGCCGGAGGACGGCCACACCGTCGGTCCCGCCGGAGGACCCGACGAGCGGGAAAGGGCTCGCAGGCGTGCGGATCAGAGGCGGCGGATCACCCGCAGCTTGTCCGTGTAGAGGTCGCTCGCCGTACCGTCGACAATCGACTTCCCGCCGACGTCGGCCATGGTTGGCCCGTTGGGTGTCTTGCGGCTGGAGACGAAGCGGCGCTTGCCGTGCTGGTCCAGGCCCATGTAAATGCCGGTGTGGGAGACGGCACCGTCGTCGGGGTCGTTCCAGAAGAGCACGTCGCCGATCCGCAAGGTGTCGAGTGGGGGCGGCGCGTCGGCGGACTGGGCGACGACGATGCCGGGACTGGAGGCGGCCTGCCACTTCGACGTGCGCGGCAGGTACCGGCGCTGCACCGAGTCCTCCGCGAGGCCCATGGGAACGCCCAGGTGGTAGCCGTAGACCATCCGGACGAAGCCTGAGCAGTCGAGGTTTTTCAGCCACTTCGGGTCCGGGGTCTCGGTGACGCTCTCGCCGCTGGGGAAGGTCCAGGTGAGGCCCATGTACTCGTGGAAGTCGGCGCCCACCTCGCGCAGTCCGGAAACCAGCGGTTCGCTGTACCCGGATTCGCCGAGCACCTGTGCGTTCTGGCGTGCGGGGTCGGTGACGCCTGGAGCGAACGGCCGGTACATCGAGGCGTATGTGAGGGCGTCGGGCGAGGTGTCGCCCGCCCACGCGTGGATCCGCTGCTCCACGGCGGCCGTCCACGTGCCGTCGAAGGGCTCCGGGAGCACCCGTACCCACGTGTCGTGGGTGACGACCGGCGGATCGGTCCAGACCGCCGTGTCGATCCTGAAGTCGTAGACCCTCGCCTGCGGGAGCACCGTGGCACCGGTTGAGGCGAGGCCCCGGACCCCGACCGCGCCCGAGCGGAAGACGGCGGCCGGGGCTTTCTCCGGGTCGCGCACACTGTGGTGCCACATGTCCGTGGGCTCGTCCTCCACGCCCGCCGTGACATGCCGCCAGGCACGGGCGCGCAGGACGTCGCCGGCCTTCTCGACCCGGACCCACCAGTGGTCGAACGCCTTGAAGCCGGTGCCGACCGTGACGGCCGCGCTCAAGGTGGTCGGTGTGTCGGCGAGTTCCTTCTCGAGGACGAGCTGGACGTCTCCCGCGGGGGTGACGATCAGCCGCGCCCGGTAGTGGTTGTTGACGTCCTGGGCGGCGAAGACGAGGCCGAGGGAGACGGGCGCCCCGACGGGCAGCTTGTCGAAGGAGAACCGGGCGGCGGCGTAAACGTCGCCGATGCCATGATCGGGAAGCAGGGAATAGCGGCTCTTGCCGGCGGCAAGCGTGATGGCGGCCCGGCCGCTCTCGACGAAGTAGTCCGCGTCGACGCCATTGTGGTGGGACCATGTCCCGCCGCCGGGCGACATACCCCAGCCGCCGGTGGGCGGGGTCCGGGCAAACGCGTCCCGGACCGCTTTCTTCTGCTCGGTGAACCAGCGCCGCGCCCCCCGCAGCGTCACCGTCCGCGCGCCCGTGGTCAGCGTCGCGATCACGCCGGTGTCGTCCGAGACCTCCATGCCGCCGGCGATCGCCCGAGTGGTCAGCGCGCCGGCCGGGTGCGGGGCATAGTGCCAGCGGTCGGTCGGGTCGATCAGCACCGGAACCCGGAAGCCGGGCGCTTGCGCGACGGGCTCGGCCGACGCCGCCGTCACTGTCGACAGGGCGGCCGAGGCGGCGGCGTTCGCGGTCGGCGCCGTGGCGAGTGGCAGGGCGCTGCCCGCCGTGGCTCCAGCGAGGGCGGTGAGGGCCGCTCTGCGGCTCAGTGAGAATTTCGGTGCGGACATGCGAGGGTCCCCCCGTACGGAAAACGCATGATCGGACGATCGTGCGAGGAGTGACATTACCCAGCTCCTCGCCTCCGGCCCACGGCCGGCGCCCCAGCCGTTCCACTGCCTCCCGCAGACCTTTGGCGTGCTTGGAGAAGGCTGCCGCCAGGATGAAATTTCTCGAGGGGGAGGATTGTGTTTGATGACAACCGGCCGATGACGGGCCGCAGTCGTACGTACGACACGCTGCGCTGGTACCGGTCGCCGTGCTCGATGCTCCTGGGGACCGTGCCACCGAGGCGAAGGCGTCCGCGCTGGTGGGCTGGCTCCAGGTGACGGAGAATCCGCAACGGCAACGGACCACCGTCGGCCTTTGGCTTGCCCCGATCCCGCCTTCGACAACCTCGATCAGGGCGCTGGATGTGCTGCCCGGCGGCGGTGCGCCCGTTCGCCCACCGATCGCACGGTCAGACGTCGGGTGCGTCGGGGCGCGAGGGGGCATCGGCGTCCCTGGCGAGGGCAGCGAGATTGTTTTCGAGGCGTTTGAGGACGGCGAGGGTCTCGCCGCGTTCGGGGTTGGTGAGGTCGCCGGCGACGTAGCCCTCGAGGCGGGCCCAGAGGTCTTCGACCTGTTGGCGCAGGGCCTGACTGGCGGCGGTGGGTTCGACCAGGACGGAGCGTTTGTCGCTGGTGGAGCGCACGCGGCGCACGAAGCCGGCCTTCTCCAGGCGCTGGATGGTGCGGGTCATGGTGGCGGCGTCGGCGTCGACGTGCCGGGCCAGGTCGGTCTGGCGCATTCGGCCGCGGTCCCACAGCTGCATCATGACCAGCTCCTGGGCCGGGTGCAGACCGACCTCACGCAGCAGCTGGCCGGCAAGCATGCGGTGCAGGCGGGCCACCCGGAAGATCGCGTGGCTGATCGGCCCGCGGCGTGCGGCCTCGGGCAGTTCCCCGGTCTCGGGGACCTGGGGCGTTGCCTCGGTTTCCATGGTGCCTTCTGCTTTCTCCCGTGCGGCCGTCCTTGCCGGGCTCACCGCGGCAGCCGGTGGTGGGGCCGACTGCCGCGTGCGGGCCCTCGGGTCCGCATCCTGAGGGCACAGGCTATGTGCTGCTCAGGTGTGGCATGCCCGGCGGGCTCGGGTCTGTCGCCGAGGCGTCAGGCGCGGGCTTCCTCCAGCGTGGGGTAGTCGGTGAAGCCCTTCTCGTCGCCGCCGTAGAACGTGGCGGGGTCGGGGGTGTTGAACGGGCCGCCCTGGGCCAGGCGGGCGGGCAGGTCGGGGTTGGCGAGGAAGAGGGCGCCGTAGGCGAGCAGGTCGGCGGTGCCGTCCTCGACGAGTTCCACCTCGGCCGGTCCGGTGGGCTCCTGGCCGGTGAAGGGATTGAGGATGAAGGTCGTCGGCCATGCCTTGCGCAGCCGGAGCGTCAGGTCACGTACGCCGGGGGCTTCCAGCTGGTGCAGGTAGGCGAGGCTCAGCGGGGCGAGGACCTCGACCAGGGCGGTGTAGGTGGCCTCCATGTCAGCGGTGTCGGACTCGTCGATGTCGTTGTAGGGGTTGCCCGGGGAGAGACGGAAGCCGACCTTGTCCGCGCCGATGGCTTCGGCGACGGCGTTGGCGGTCTCCACGGCGAAGCGGATGCGCTTTTCCGGGCTGCCGCCCCATGCGTCGGTGCGCTGGTTGCTGTTCGGGGCGAGGAACTGGTGAATGAGGTACCCGTTGGCGCCGTGCAGCTCGACGCCGTCGAAGCCGGCCTCGACGGCGTTGCGGGCGGCGGTGGCGTAGTCGGCGATGGTGGCGCGGATCTCGGCGTCGGTCAGTTCGCGCGGGGTGACGAAGTCCTGGGGTCCTTGGTGGGTGTACACCTGCCCGGCGGCCGCGACGGCGGAGGGGCCGACGGGCTGCAGGCCCATCAGCGCCGGGTGTCCGACCCGTCCGGTGTGCATGATCTGCAGGTAGATCACGCCACCCTGGGCATGCACCGCGTCGGTCACCTGACGCCAGGCAGCGACCTGCCCGGCGGTGTGGATGCCGGGGGTGTCGGGGTAGCCCTGGCCGACCCTGGAGGGCTGGACGCCCTCGGTGACGATCAGCCCGGCGGAGGCACGCTGCGCGTAGTAGTCCGCCATCAACGGCATGGGGCTCTGGCCGGGGCCGTAGGCGCGGCTTCGGGTCATCGGCGCCATCACCAGGCGGTTGGCCAGGCGCTTGCCACCCAGCTCGTAGGGCTCGAATGCCTTCGACATCGTCGTCTCTTTTCGCGTGGAAGGGAGGGTCCAAACGGACGCGCGGGGGATCCCGCGGGCAGTTACTTGTCCGAACAGGAAAATAGCCTTGGACCTTCCCTGAAGGTCGTGTGAGCTGCGTCACGTGCAAGGCCTGAAGCCGAAGAATGGCAGACGAAGGCCTCGCAGTGGCGTACGGTGATCGAATCTTAGGGCTGGTCAGCCCAGTACTTGTTCGAGCAATACGCGTACGTCTCGGAGTCAAGCAGTGCGGTTCCACATACAGCTCGACGCGGGGTGGACCCTCCCTTGGGGGGTGCCGCGTCCCCCCACCACGCCACGATCGACGGCGTCAGCAGCACCGACTACCCGTTGGAGATTCTGAAGAGTGAAAGGCCCGCCGTGATGGGGAAAGCGCCGAGGCGCCGGAGGGGCAGACCGGGCTGACCGAACCCCGTCTGGGCCAGATGTTCGCCGAGGCCCAGGGGGAGTTCCTCGATCAGGTCCGCCCGGCCCTGGCCGAGTTCTCCAAGGCCGCCCCGGAGCTGGCCGGCGCACCGGGGCTGTCAGGTTGCCGCCGGGATGAACCACCGGAAGCAGTGGCTGTACCGGCTGCTGGACGTCGCCCGAGTCGGGGCTGACCACTCGTGAGGCCCGCCCCGTCATGACGGCCAAGCGCGTACTGGTCCCCGCCGCCTGACCCGGAGGCTCGGATCTACTTCGGCATCACCATGCCCTGGTCCGTCACCTCGTAGCTCTGTAGGCAGTCGAGGTACTCGGCCTCCGACACGTTGTACGGACCGCCGGCCTGCCGGTTGCAGTACTTGGACAGGATCTGACTCTTCTGGATGGGAGTCAGCCCGACAGGCTGGTTGTTCTGCTGCTGGTTGTCCTGCGACCGGCCATCCGTCTGGTCCTGCACCCAGGAGCCCGGAGAGGAAGAACCCGAGCCGCCATCGGAGTCCAGGACCACACCACCCAGGAAGAACGACGCCACAGCGACCCCGACGACTCCGCCCCACAGGGCCACGGGCCGCTTCCACCACGGCGTCTCCATCGCCGCCAGGATGCGCTGGTACTCCGGGTCGTTCTCGTACTCGTCCCGCCAGCCGTCGGGCGACCCCGACAGGCCGGCCGTCGTGTGCTCCGTGGGAGCGCTGGACGGGCGCGGGGGGACGTTGGGGGGAAGTGGCGACGCGTTCTCCACCGGAAGCTCCTCAAAGCCCTGACCGGCAGCCAGATCGCGCGCAGAGAGTCGGGCGGCACAGGTTAACCACGAGGCATCCATGGGTTCTACACGCAAGGCCCAATCGTGATCTTGCCGTGAGCTGCCGGCACGGATGCCTCCCAGGCCGGACGACGGCAAGGCGCTCAGGCCGCAAAAAGCCTTGGCCGGCGGGACATACCTCAGCGCCGGGGGTCGAGTCGGTGCACGAGCTCGGTCGATGCCGTCTGCCCGCCCGGCGTGCGGGAATCCGTCATCGTCAGTCTCGCGCAGAGGTAGGAGAAGCCGCGGTGCTGCGAGGTTTTGAACAACCCGATGAGTGAGATGACGGCCAGGACGGTGGCAGGGCCGGACAACGAGTCGAAGTGGTTGAGGAGCAGGAAGCCGCCAACACCCGTCAGGCCACGTACGAGTCTCGCCTTCACGTCTGGTCGGCGGCCGTCAGCGGTGACTGCCTGCAACCTGACGATGCGCTGCCCGAGACTGGCCCCGCTGCCTGCCAGGGGAAAACCGACCGTGAGCACCAGCCACGGCCCCCAGAACCCGACACGCTCAACGGTCGCGTTGAAGAAGAAGTGTGAGTAGGGAGGGGTGCCACTGGCGGACAGACCCCCCTGCCACACCCACATCAGCGCCGCGCAGGCGGCGACCGTCGGCACATACAGGAACCCGAAGCTCATCAGGTCGCACACGGACGCCAGCAGCCGCCTGCGCCAGGTGACCGGGCGCGGCTCTTCCGGTTCGGCGTGGACCCGCTGACCGGGCACGGCGCTGAGCAGCGGGGCGGCCAGCGCGCCGATCAGACCTCCCAGGCCGTTCGCGATCAGGTCGTCCACGTCGAACAGCCGGTACGCGCACGGGTAGATGAACCAGTCTCCGGTCAGTTGCGTCGTCTCGATCAGCAGCGACACACCCAGGCCGATGACCGCGGTGACGGGCACGCTACGCCCGAACACGTACCGGACGAACATGCCGAGGGGTATGAAAAGCGCGACATTCAGCAGCACTTGCGTCAGGGCCGGATTGTGCAGCACCGCCACAAGGCCGCTGCCGGTCGCGGACTGCCCCATGTCGTGCGCAAAATGGAAGGGAATCAGTTGCGGTCGACGAACACCGATGGCGGCACAGAAATCCTGCCCCACGGGCGGGAACGGGGCGAACACGTAGAAGAACAGTGCCAGGCCGTAGAGAGGCCCGGCGAACGCCAATGCCAGGTTGCCCAGGCCCAGTTCACCACGTCGTCGGTACCGCACGGCGATATAGGGCACGAACAGTACGGACGCGGCCACGGACATCAGCAGGGCGGCCCATATGGCCGGCTCCACCCTTGTACTCATGAGCGGATTCCTCTCAGCGCCGTGGCTTTGCTCGGCCTCGGCACACGAAAAAATGGGATCAGTAAAGGCGCAGTAGGCCGATGACGGCCAGCAGCGCGCAGATGCCGAAATTGAGGACCCGGTGCGACAGGAAGACGGCCACGAATTCGCGGATCGTCGCGCTCGGCCAGAAGTAGCGGGCCGTCGGCGAGCCGATGACCTGTGCCTCGACTTTCTCCTTGCGCGCGATCTGCGCGGCGCGCATGACATGGAAGTCGTTGGTCACCACCAGGGCCCGATAGTCCTTCTTGCGGTCCTGCATCAGCGTCTTGCTGAACCGCAGGTTCTCCTGGGTGGTGCGGGACTTGTCCTCGACCAGGATCCGGTCGGCCGGCACACCGGCCGCGATGAGGTAGTCGGCCATCGCCCGCGCTTCGGGAAGGTCCTCGTCCGGCCCCTGGCCGCCGGACGTCAGCAGCATCGGGTTCCCGCCCCTGTCCCGTTCGGCGTCGAAGGCGGCGTGTCCCCGGTCCAGCCTGCTCGTCAGCAGCGGCGGCACCCGCGAACCTCCGATCAACCCGGAACCGAGCACCACGACGAAATCGACGGCGCGCCGGTACCGAAGCCTGCCGTAGACGAACGAGTAGAGCAGAAAACACACAAAGAGCAGCGACACGTAACCGAGGACGAATCCCGCCGCGTCCGTCGGGGTGTCCAGCAGCTCCCATCGGGTGCGGTTGGTCAGCGCCTTCAGGGTGATGAACAGGAGGATGCCCGCACCTGTCGCCAGCGACAGCAGATTCGCCAGGTGCCTGCCCTCGCGGCGCATCATCGTCACTCCGTTCGCGATCAGGAAGATCGCTAGCACGAAGGGCAACAGGATGAGGAGAATCCAGAGCGTCCACAGCGAGATCAGGGCCGCCGTCTCGGACACCGACGCCAGTTTGTACAGCAGCCCCAAGGACAGGAAGAGGAGCGCGAAGAAGAGATAGACGCCGTTGCGTACGAGTCTTCGGTCGTAGAGGAAGCTGCAGGCGAACACCAGGAAGAAGACGCCTGCGGGAGCAAAGATCATGCGTTGGGCCCTTTGTACGTCAACTGAACGGGCCGTGAGGAGTCTCCGGCCGAAGGGGGAGAGGGAGGAGGGGAGATCTGCCGAGGGGAGGGCGTGAGCCCAGTCCGCCGCGAGACGTCGTCGCAGGGGCCGCCGCGCCTCCGAGGGTGTCGACGAGCGCCAGGTGGGGCTCTTATCACTGGGCGCCGGCCGGTTGCCGGAGTTGCCTGGCGATCTGCGGAACGGTGGGCTGTGCGGGTCACGCTTCGCCCGCCTGGTGGATGAGGCTCGCATCGCTCGGCTTGGCTGTGCATCGGCCATATGGCTGAGACGGTGATGGGGTGGGTCTTGCCGATATGAAGCGCGTCTCGCCGGTGGGGGAGGGCAGCTCCCACGGCAGACCCGTTTCCCGGGCGGTTTCCACCGGGCGTCATCCCCGGAGCTGACGTGACGGTATACCCGAGGCTGACGAAACGGCCGCTCGCATCAGCCTCAGGTGGTCGACACTTTGGCTGATACGCGGGATCCGTGTGAACCGGACGATGGAGAAGTTCCCTGCGGGTGGGGCCTGGGCGCTCATGTCCCTGTGGCCGTCCATGGCCGTCCATGGCCGTCTGTGGCCGTCTGTGGTCCGTGGCCGTCTGTGGCCGTCTGTGGTCCGCGCCCGGCGCTGCCTCTGCCGTCGATCGGAGTAGTACCCGTGACCACCGCCTCGTCCACGGACCCCCGCACCGCCACCCCCGCCGTGGCCGCCCGCGCCACCGAACTGTCCAAGATCTACGGGCAAGGCGATACCCAGGTGGTCGCCCTCGACCGGGTCAGTGTCGGCTTCGCGCAGTCCCAGTTCACAGCGATCATGGGGCCCTCCGGGTCCGGCAAGTCCACGCTGATGCACTGCGTGGCCGGGCTGGACTCCTTCTCCTCCGGCTCCGTCCGGGTCGGGGACATCGAGCTGGGGTCTCTGACGGACCGGCAGCTCACCCGACTCCGCCGGGACAAGGTCGGCTTCATCTTCCAGGCGTTCAACCTGCTGCCGACCCTCACCGCGCTCGAGAACATCACGCTCCCGATGGACATTGCGGGCCGGACTCCGGACAAGGAGTGGCTGGACAGCGTCATCCAGATGGTCGGCCTGTCCGGCCGGCTCAGCCACCGCCCTGCACAGCTCTCCGGCGGCCAGCAGCAGCGGGTCGCCGTCGCCCGGGCTCTCGCCTCCAAGCCGGACATCGTCTTCGGTGACGAGCCGACAGGAAACCTGGACTCGCGTGCGGGCGCGGAGGTCCTCGGGTTCCTGCGTGACTCGGTACGGACGTTGGGCCAGACCGTCGTCATGGTCACCCACGATCCGGTCGCCGCCTCCTACGCGGACCGGGTCGTCTTCCTCGCCGACGGGCGGATCGTGGACGAGATGTACGAGCCCACCGCGGACGGGGTCCTCGATCTCATGAAGTCCTTCGACATCAAGTTCCGTACGAGCTGAGCCGTTCGAGCCGAGCCGAGCTGGACCGCACCGAGTCGTACGGACCGCCACGCACCCCCTGATCGACCCACGTCCTCCCCTCCCCTCCCCTCACCAGGACCACACCACCATGTTCCGCACAGCCCTGCGCAACGTCCTCGCGCACAAGGCCAGACTGCTGATGACCGTGCTCGCCGTCATGCTCGGCGTCGCGTTCGTGTCCGGCACCCTGATCTTCAACGACACTCTCAGCACCGGCTACCGCAACCAGACGGCCAAGAGCTACGCCCACGTGGACGTCGAGGCCCGTACCTACGACCCCTCCGACAAGATTCCCGGCATCAGCGGGAAGACGTTGGACGAGATCGCCCGGCTCGACGGGGTCGCCGAAGCCGCCGGACGGGTCGACGGGATCGCCGGCGTCACCGACAAGGACGGCAGGCTCATCGGCAATGGCTCGTCCAGCCTGGGCGCCAACTTCGCGCCGGGGAGGGACGGCAAGGATCCGCTCTACGTGTTCACCGACGGCGGCGGGCCCACCGGGCCCGGGCAGGTAGCGCTCGACAAGGGCACCGCCGAGAAGGGCGGCTACGACGTAGGCGACACGGTGCGCGTGGCCCTCAAGGGTCCGGCGAAGACGTACGAGCTCTCCGGCATCTTCACCACAGACGACACCTGGGTGGCCCTGGGCGACAGCCTGGTGCTGTTCGACACGCCGGCCGCCCAGCGGCTCTTCCTCCAGCCCGGCTTCTCCGAGTACGTCACCGTCACCGCCGACCCGGGCACTTCGAGCACCGAGCTCGCCGCCGCCATCAGGAAGCTGCTTCCGGACGACGCGGACGTCAAGACGGGCCGGCAACTCGCCGACGAGAGGGCCAAGGGAGGCGCGAGTGATGCGTCGACGCTCAGTGCGATCCTGCTCGCCTTCGCCGCCGTCGCGCTCTTCGTCAGCGTCTTCCTGATCGCCAACACCTTCACCATGCTCGCCGCCCAGCGCACCCGCGAACTCGCTCTGCTGCGCGCGGTCGGCGCCTCCCGCAGGCAGGTCACCCGGTCCGTCCTGATCGAAGCGATGGCTGTCGGCACCGTGGGCGCCGCCGGCGGGCTCGGAGTCGGCGCCGCCATGGCCGCCGTGGCGCGTTCCACGGTCGGTGTCTTCGGCGCGAAGAACCCCGACGGGCCACTGGTCGTCACGGCGACGACCGTCCTGGTCGCGGCTGTCGTCGGGGTTCTGGTCACCATGCTGGCCGCCTGGCTGCCGGCCCGCCGCGCCGCGAAGATCCCGCCCGTCGTGGCGATCGGCAGTGCGCACCTGCCCGCCACCACCAGGTCCTTGCTGGTACGGAACCTGTTCGGCACGCTCGTCACGCTGGTCGGCGCGGCGGTCGTGGTCGCGGGCGCAAGGGCTGGCGGCTCCCTCGGCAAAGGGCTCGTCGGGCTCGGTGCCGTCCTCGTAGTGACCGGTGTCCTCGTGCTGATCCCGTTGCTGTCCCGGCCCGTGATCGGGGTCGTACAGCCGCTGCTGTGGCGCGGCTTCGGGGTCTCCGGCAAGCTCGCGGGACAGAACGCCGTACGCAGCCCGCGCCGTACCGGCGCCACCGCATCCGCGCTGGCCATCGGGCTCACACTGGTCAGCGCTCTGACCGTACTCGCTGCCACCCTCGGCCAGGCTGTGGACAAGGTGACCACGGACATCGTCAAGGCCGACTACATGGTCACGGACAGCGGCGCGGGCCTGGACACCTCGGCGGTGGCCGCCTTGCGCAAGGTCCAGGGCGTCACGGCGGTGTCGCAGGAGCAGCAGGCGTGGATGCAGATCGACGGCAGTCAGCAGGATGTTTCCGGCGTCACCCCGGCGGACTTCCGCAAAGCCCTCCGCCTCACGGTGGTCTCCGGCTCACTGGACACGCTCGCGCAGGGACAGATCGCCGTCGCCGATGATGTCGCCCGGTCCCACCGCTGGAAGGTGGGGGACACCCTGCCCGTGGAGTACGCAGACGCCAAGAGCGGCAAACTGACCGTCGGGGCCGTCTTCGAGCACAACGAGGTCGTTCTGCCGGTCGCCGTATCCACGGACGTGATCGAACCGTACGCGGACACGACGTCCATCACCAAGATCTACGTCACGACGGACGGCAGCACGAACGAGAAGGCACTCGCCACAGCCCTCGCCGGGCACCCGGGGGTCAAGATCGGCGACCGGCAGGCCATCCGCGACGAGTTCAGCGGGTACCTCGACACCGCGCTGAACGTCCTGTACGGACTGCTCGCGGTCTCCCTGCTCATCGCGGCGCTGGGAGTGGTGAACACCCTCGCGATGTCGGTCTTCGAGCGGCAGCGGGAGGTCGGGATGCTGCGCGCCGTCGGGCTCGACCGGCGGGGCGTGACGCGGATGATCCAGCTGGAGGCCGTGGTCATCTCCCTCTTCGGCGCCGTGATCGGCATCGGGGTCGGCTCCTTCCTGGGCTGGGCCGTCGGCGAAATCGTGAAGGCGGACATCGCCGGATACGCGCTGGTGCTGCCGTGGGGCCGGTTCGCGCTCTTCCTGCTGCTGGCGGCGCTGGTCGGCCTGCTGGCCGCCCTGTGGCCCGCCCACAGCGCGGCCCGGCTGAACATGCTCACGGCCATCAAGACCGAGTAGCCGGAGCGGGTCGCCGTACGGCCGCAGGCTGCTCGGCCGCTGATCCCGCGCCCGCGCGGAACGGTCGTACTCCGCGAGCGCGGGGTCAGTTGTCCCGACGGAGGCGGGGACCGGCCGTTGCTGTCCGGCGCCTCGCCGATCGGTGCGGCAGACCCCTTCGACGCACGGACGGATTGCCCGACCGTCCTCGGGTCAATGCGCTCGTCTCGCGGCGGGGAGGAGGGCCACGACCTCCCACCCCTGGTCCTTGCGTGGGCCGGTGTGAAGTGTGCCGCCGAGGGCGGTGACGCGTTCGGTGAGGCCGACGATGCCGAAGCCGCCGCCGCGGGCGGCGTACGGCATCGGGGCACCTCCGCGGCCGTTGTCGCGTACCGTCACGTGCAGGGTGCTGTCGGCGTGAGTGAGGGCGACGGTGACTTCGGTGGCGTCGGCGGCGTGGCGGCGTACGTTCGTGAGGGCTTCCTGGACGACGCGGTAGGCGGCAGCCTGCACTTCGTGGGGCAGGTTCTGGGGCACTGAGGCGTCGCGGTGCAGTTCGGCCTTCGGACCGGTCGGGCCGCCGAACCCGCCGACCAGTTCCGCAAGGGTGGTCAGATCGCCCATCGGGCGCTTCTCGCCCGGCTCGAGGCGGGCCGTCTCCTGTGGGCCACCGCGCAGGATGCCGACGGTCACACGCATGGAGTCGAGCGCTTGGGTCGCGGCGTGCTCGATTCCGGCCAGGACCGGGTCCAGGCGGCCGGCTTCGGTGGCGGCCATCATGCGGGCCATCTGTGCCTGGACCAGGATGCCGGTGACGTGGTGGGCGACGAAGTCGTGCAGGTCGGCCGCCATCGCGAGGCGTTCGGAGCGGCGGGTCTCGGCGACCGCGACGCCGCGCCTGCGGTCCAGGGAGCGCAGGTAGCCACCGAGGCCGGCGAATATGCCGGTCAGCAGCGCCATCGGCGGCGTGAACAGCAGCGCGTCTTCCTTGGCGATGACTTCGTAGAAGCGCAGCGGCGCCGCGATGGTCGCCCCGCCTGTGAGGACGGCACACAGCAACGCCCATCGTGGTGGGCAGGTACGGACGGCGATCATCAGCAGGCAGAGCAGGACCGCCACCTCACCGGGGCCGAGCGTACGCATGCGCTCGGTCGACGTGGCGACGGCGGTCAGCAACAGGGAGACACCCGCTGGTACGGCGGCCCGCAGTTGGCTGCCTGGGCGATCTTCACCGGGGCCTTGAGACCGGCCTTGGCGATGACCTTCTCGAGGATCTTGGCGGCGCGGCGGCCCTCGTCGGTGAAGTCGGAGCCGACCAGGGTGACGTACAGGGAGTCGTCGGAG